>CAYRLN010000075.1:0-6779 GCA_964425065.1 uncultured Lachnospiraceae bacterium
AGGGGAGGCGCAGCGTGTCAAATTGGCAACGGAACTGAGCAGACGCAGTACCGGAAAAACAATTTACATTTTGGATGAGCCTACCACCGGTTTGCATTTTGCAGATGTGCATAAGTTGGTTGATATTCTTCGTCAACTTACAGAAGGCGGAAATACAGTGGTAGTGATTGAACACAATCTGGATGTTATCAAGACGGCGGATTATATTATTGATATCGGTCCGGAAGGCGGAGCGGGAGGCGGAACAATTGTTGCCACGGGTACACCGGAGGAAGTGTCGGAAAATCCCAGGTCTTACACCGGAAAATATATTAAGAAAATTTTACAAAAAATCTAAAGTTTATAAATAATTTTGCCGATAAAAGTAATACTAAAGCAGGGACGCAGGAAAAAGGCGGATGGAACCGCTCTCTTTTCTGCGTTTATTTTTTAAAATTTTATGAAAACCCTATGAAAATGGAGAACTTTAGGTTATAATAACTTAGCATGTTATATTGGCGGTAAGTGTGAATGAAGCACCGAAGGGAACAATATAACAGAAACGGCGAATGTTAGAAAACATAAAATAGATACCATTTAGAAAGGGATAGGAGATATGCAGTACACAGACATCGGAATCGATTTGGGAACAGCCAGCATTTTGGTTTACATCAGAGGAAAGGGAGTAGTCCTAAAAGA
The DNA here is from genome assembly GCA_964425065.1 of uncultured Lachnospiraceae bacterium. Taxonomy (GTDB): domain Bacteria; phylum Bacillota; class Clostridia; order Lachnospirales; family Lachnospiraceae; genus Acetatifactor. The sequence continues at coordinate 679 of CAYRLN010000075.1, forward strand.
GCCCTCGGTTGTAGCTTTTGATAGAGATACAAACAAGATCAAAGCCATCGGAGAGGATGCCAGACTTATGCTTGGTAGAACTCCCGGAAATATTGTAGCAGTAAGACCGCTTCGTCAGGGCGTTATCTCTGATTACACAGTAACAGAAAAAATGATGAAGTATTTCATCCAAAAGGCGTTGGGAAGAAAAGCCTTCCGTAAGCCCCGTATCGCTGTTTGTGTACCCAGTGGTGTTACTGAGGTAGAAAAGAAAGCGGTTGAGGATGCTACGTACCAGGCAGGCGCAAGAGAGGTTTCCATCATTGAGGAGCCTATTGCAGCGGCGATCGGAGCCGGTATTGATATTTCAAAACCCTGCGGAAATATGATTGTTGATATCGGTGGCGGTACATCCGATATTGCGGTTATCTCTTTGGGCGGTACTGTAGTAAGTGCCTCCATAAAGATTGCCGGCGATGACTTTGATGAAGCCATTGTGCGCTACATGAGAAAGAAACACAACCTTCTGATTGGTGAGAGAACAGCGGAGGATTTAAAGATTAAAATCGGTTCCGCATTCCCCAGACCGGAAGTGGATTATATGGATGTCAGAGGCCGAAACCTTGTAACTGGTTTGCCTAAGACAGTCAGAGTTTCTTCTGAGGAAACAGAGGAAGCGCTTCGCGAGACGACAGCACAGATTGTGGAAACCATTCACAGCGTGCTGGAGAAAACGCCCCCTGAGCTTGCGGCTGATATTGCAGACCGCGGTATCGTTCTTACGGGTGGCGGCAGTTTGCTCAGAGGCCTTGAGGATTTGATTTCTGCAAGAACCGGCATTAACACAATGACTGCTGAAGATCCTATGACAGCAGTAGCGGTAGGTACCGGTAAATATGTAGAATTCCTTGCAGGCTACAGAGAGGAGTAAATCCGATAAATTGCATTAGGAGGAAATGGTATGCTGAAGGGACTTTATACCGCACATACGGGACTTCGTAACGAACAGAACAGAATGGATATTATGACCAACAATCTGGCGAACGCCTCTACCGTTGGTTTTAAGAAGGAGGGCTCCACCAGTCAGTCTTTCAGTTCTGTGCTGGCCGTAAAAGTAAAAGATGCTTCCGTTGGTTTGGCGACCAGAGCACCTCTCGGGTACAACAATCCCGGTGTAAAGATTGGAGAGAATTATACAGACTTCTCACAAGGGTCTTTAAGAAGTACGGAAAATACATTTGATTTAGCATTGTCGGGTCAGGGTTTCTTTGCCATTGAGTTTACTAACAAGGCCGGAGAAACCTCAACCATGTATACAAGAGCAGGTGACTTTACCCTAAACAATGAGGGTTACCTGGTGACCAATGATGGCGACTATGTGCTGGACAGCAATAGCAAGCGCATTAAGCTTAATCCTCTTGCAGACGCATCCATCAAGACGGATGGAACCATTGAACAAAACGGCGTAGAAGTTGCAAAGATTCAGGTAGTGGACTTTGCAGACTATGATTATTTGGAGAAATACGGCGAAACGTATTATCAGGCAGTTGAAGGCGCGGAGATTATTTCTTCCGAAGCATCGGTGAATTCCGGCTATTTGGAAATGTCGAACGTGCAGGTTGTAAGTGAAATGGTTAATCTGATTAACATTACCAGACAGTATGAAAGTAACCAGAAGATCATGCAGACCTATGATGGTTCCTTGGAAATTGCAGTAAACCAGCTGGGTAAATTGCAGTAACGAAGTCCGGTAAACGGCAGGACAGATTAAGGAGGTAACCCATGGTTAGAAGTTTATGGACAGCAGCAACCGGTATGGTTGCACAGCAGAGCAATATCGACGTAATTGCCAATAATCTGGCGAATGTGAATACGACCGGCTATAAAACAGAAGTGAATGAATTCAAATCACTTCTGTACCAGAATATACAGACACGTACCACAACTGCTAACGGTGACCAGAAGCCCGTTGGTGCACAGGTAGGTCTGGGTGTAAGAAATGCATCTGTGACAACGGTGTTTAAAGACGGTGCTCTTCTTGCAAGTGAAAGTGACAGTGCTTTTGCGATCAGCGGCAACGGACTTTTCGCTGTCCGTGGTGAAGACGGCAATACATACTACACCCGCAATGGTAACTTTATATGGACATTGGCGGCAAACGGTGGAATCATGCTTTCAAATACGGATGGTCTGCCGGTTATCAATTCCAATAACCAGCCCATTATTTTAGGCTCTGAATACATGACAAGTAGAATTACGGTAACGGCAGACGGTGAGATTTGCTATCCCGATGAAAATAATAATCCTACCCCTATCGGAATGACAATCGGTTTGTTCCAGTTTACAAACCCCGCCGGTTTGGAGAAGACAAGGGACGGTTTGTATCAGCAGTCGGCAGCCAGTGGGGAGCCTATCAATGAGGCCACAAGCACAAGCGTACAGAAGAGCCAGATTAGCCAGGGATTCCTGGAAGGCTCCGGTGTACAGGTGGTGGACGAAATGGTAAATATGATTGCGGCGCAGCGTGCATACGAATTAAACTCTAAAGCAATTACGGCATCGGACGAGATGCTTCAGCAGGCGAACAACTTACGAAGATAATGAGTTAAGCGCACCACAGAGTACATAAGGAGGAAACTTGATGGATATCAGTAGCCTTACATCCGGATATACAGATTTATATGTGACACAGCAAAGTCAGACCGCATCCAAATTGGAGTCGGAGTTGGATGCGGATTTTACTCAAAAAACAGAAGATGAGTTAATGAGTGCCTGTAAAGAATTTGAGGCATACTTTTTAGAGATGATGTTCAAAGAGATGATGAAAACCATTCCAAAAGATGAGGAGTCATCGAGTTATACCACAAATATTATGGATTATTATCAGGATTCCATGCTGCAGGAATTGGCAGCGGATTCTACCGACACAAATCCTTTGGGATTGGCACAGCAACTCTATGAGCAGATGAAGAGAAATTACAATCTTTAATATGAGTAAATAACAAATCGATTCCTATCCCGGAGCTCCGGGGTGGGAATTTTGTGTTTGGGGAGAGAGAAAATGGAAAATATACAAGGTTATATTGATCATATTATTTTTCAAAATGCAGATAACGGCTACACGGTCATGAATTTGATTGCAGATGGCGAAGAAATAACCTGCGTGGGTATGCTTAAGGGAGTTTCCGAGGGAGAAAGCATACGGGCGGAAGGAGAATATATCAAGCATCCGGTTTACGGTGAGCAATTTAAGATTACAAATTTTCAAAGCTTGCTTCCGGAGGACAGCGTCAGCATGGAACGCTATTTGGGCTCCGGGGCGATTAAGGGAGTAGGCCCGGCTTTGGCAGCCAGAATTGTGAAGAAATTTGGCGCGGATACATTCCGTATCATGGACGAGGAGCCGGAAAGACTTTCGGAGATAAAAGGGATCAGCGACCGTATGGCACGGGAAATTTCCATGCAAATGGACGAGAAAAAAGAACTGCGTGAAGCCATGGTATATCTGCAGAAATTCGGCATTTCCAACACACTTGCGGTTAAAATTTATAATACCTACGGAAACAGATTGTATCATGTTATGCAGGAGAATCCTTACCGCCTGGCGGAGGATATAACGGGTGTGGGATTCAAAATAGCCGATGAGATTGCAAAAAAAATCGGCATACACACCGATTCGGATTACCGTATCAGAAGCGGGATTTTCTATACTCTCCTGCAGGCCGTGCAGGAGGGACATACCTATCTTCCCATGGAGGTGCTGCGCAGGCGCAGTGCCATGCTTTTGGAAATTGAGGAAGAATATATTGATGCGCAGATAGCCAACCTTTCCATGGACAAGAAAATAGTGATAAAGGGAGAGAAAGGCATATACGGAAACTGTCCGGAAAAAATAGCGGATGACGCGAAAATATTTGCCTCTACCTTTTTCTTCGCAGAACTGAATTGTGCGAGGATGCTTCACGATTTAAATCTGACTATGGTTGGCCCGGATGGTCTGATGCCATCGGAGGAAAAACACATAATGGAACGCGTGAAGCGTTTCGATAAAGAACTGAATCTGGAATTGGATGAATTGCAGATGAATGCGGTGCTGGAGAGCGTGAAACACGGACTTCTTATTTTGTCCGGCGGTCCCGGAACGGGAAAAACCACTACAATTAACACCATTATCAGATATTTTGAGAGTGAAGGTATGGACATCCTTTTGGCGGCTCCCACAGGGCGCGCGGCAAAAAGAATGACAGAGGCTACGGGTTACGAGGCCAGAACGATTCACAGAATGTTGGAACTAAACGGTGCGCTTTCCGACGAGGAACGCAGAAGTATCCGCTTTGAACGCAACGAAGAGAATCCGTTGGAGGCGGATGTGATTATTATTGATGAAATGTCAATGGTAGACTTGACGGTGTTCCAGGCACTTTTAAAGGCGGTAACACCGGGAAGCAGATTGATTTTGGTGGGAGATGTGGACCAGTTGCCCTCGGTGGGACCGGGACAGATTTTGCGGGATTTAATTGAAAGCGGTGCTTTCCCGACAGTGACCCTGAAAAAGATTTTCCGTCAGGCGGGAGAAAGTGACATAGTTGTCAATGCGCACAAGATCAACAGGGGTGAACAAATCAGTTTGGACAACAAAAGTCTTGATTTTTTCTTCCTTGAGAGAAACGACACAAATGTCATATACAAACACATGGTGCAATTGATAACCGAGAAACTGCCAAAGTATGTGGAGGCTGAAAGTTTTGATATTCAAGTACTTACCCCCATGCGAAAAGGAGCATTGGGAGTAGAGACATTGAACTCCATTTTACAGGAGTATATTAATCCGCCCTCCCCAAGGAAAAGGGAACACAAGGTGGGAGAGATTATATTCCGTGAGGGAGACAAAGTAATGCAAATCCGGAACAACTATCAGTTGGAGTGGGAGGTTTCAAGCAGATACGGGATTCCCATCGATAAGGGAACGGGAGTGTTTAACGGTGATATGGGACGTGTTGTGGAGATACGGGAGCATGCCCGGGAACTGGTGGTGGAATTTGAAGAACAGAAACGGGTTACATATGATTTCTCCAATCTGGATGAGTTGGAACCGGCTTATGCCGTAACGATTCATAAGTCCCAGGGAAGTGAGTATCCGGCAGTTATCCTGCCCATTTTAAGCGGTCCAAGAATGTTAATGAACCGAAATCTGCTTTATACGGCGGTGACAAGAGCCAAGGGATGCGTGACAATTCTGGGCAGTAGTGAAACGGTCAGAGATATGATTGATAATGCGGAAGTGGGAAGAAGGTATACTGCACTGAAAGACCGGATTTGTGAGATCCGATAAACTGTTTTGAAAGGGGAAATACAAGTGAAAAGGGAAGGAATAATGAATAGGCTGATGGCGGCAGTGGAGGTTGTCATCGATTTGCTGTTCCCCAAAAGGTGTCCGCTCTGTGACGAGATAGTCGGCGAGGATGGATTCTGTGAAAAATGCAGGGCGAAACTACATTTTTTAAAGGACACCGGCCGGGTGAAACGGGAACATTTTACAGAGGGACGTATCCTTTTGGAGTACGCGCAGGTGGCTCCTGCCATGTACCGTTTTAAATATAGCGGCAGGAGAGATTACGCGAGAAGTTTTGCGGCGGAAATAAACAGGGAATTGGGAGAACTGATAAAGGAGTGGAAGGCGGATGCAATCATCGGAGTGCCCCTTCATCCCGGAAGGCAGAGAAAGAGGGGTTATAACCAGGCAGCACTGCTTGCAAAGGAGCTTTCGGGGCTTTTGAATGTGCCTTATCACAACAATTTGGTAAAGAGAGTGAAAAATACCGTTCCACTCAAGGAATTAAATGCACAAGAACGTCAAAATAATTTGAAAAGGCTTTCAAAATGCACCAAAATGATGTAAAATTATATACGATTATAATTGTCGATGACATCTATACTACGGGTCAGACTGTGGAAGAAATAGCGAAGCTGTTACAGGCTGCCGGAGTGCATCAAATTTATGTACTCGCCGTAGCGGGCGGCGCGGAAACTTAAGGAGGGTGTTATGAACGTACGAAATTGCAGAAAATGCGGAAGAGTTTACAACTATGTGGTGGGCCCCAACATGTGTCCCGCATGTCGTG
>CAYRLN010000076.1:0-6729 GCA_964425065.1 uncultured Lachnospiraceae bacterium
ATAGCAGGTTGCGAGAATGCGGCAAGCATCATATTTTACCGAATCATCCTTGGTTGATTCGATTAATGTCTTGCAAAGGTTAATTACCTCGTCTGCCCGTGTCTGATAATCCAGCGTATAAAGCAAATTGTTCAGAATAATATCATTTCCGGGGAATCTCTGTAATCCTTCCCGCAAAATCTTCTCTGATTTTGCCGCATCGGTGTAACGATATTTGTATGCTTCATCACAGATTTCTTCAACTTGTTTTTCCATCTCAAACAAATTGAAATCAAAGAGTTCGTCAGTAGAAACACCGAAAAAGGATGCGATTGCAGGAATCAATGTTACGTCCGGCATTGTGTTTCCGTTTTCCCATTTCGAAACTGCTTGAAAGGATACTCCGAGATAATTCGCAAAAACTTCCTGAGATATATTTTTCTGTTTTCTTAATGCTTTTATTTTTTCACCAAGTTTAATCATAATTCTTTCCTCCAAATTGCTTTTGGATCAGCGCTTATCCTGATTTGAATTATAGCACATCAGTATAGCAAAACCATAACCCGTTTGGAGAGAATTTTTCTAACGCAGGTTGAATTCTTATATCCGCTTTTTATCCAGCACAGGAATACTTAATCCTAAGCAAAGCACACTCAAGACCACTGTGACAACAATGGCTGCCACATAGGTTTCCGGTTCCGCCATTCCATAAATCAAGGAATTTCCATCCATCAACAACGACGGTGAGTACTCTTTGAACGCAGGAAGCAGACCAAGCAGATATGCGCTCACAGCCACAACCCCCGTTCCTGCCAGCACAGTGCTGTTAGCGGTTGCCATCGCTGAAAACAGTACTGCCAATGCAATTACCCAAATTCCAAACAACCACCAGCAAACTACTGAGAACATCAAATTAGAGGCCACGCTGTTATCCCAAAAATAAGCGTTGTAACCATAAGTAATAGCGTAACAAACCCAATAGTATACAGTCCAAAAAGCTGTCAGCACCAATGTTTTTGCCAGCACCACATTTTTTCGTTTCAGTCCCTTCGTCAACGCCAATACCAGTGTACCGGACTCATATTCTTTTGTAAAAATACTGCTCTCCAGAAGGACAAATGCAATCAGCACCATGGGAACATTTTTGAAAAACTGCACCCAGGAAGTCATGGCGTCCACTTCAACAGCGGTCACTACCATGCCGCTTTCAGCCAAAGAATCCGCCATGATTTCAAAAAGCCACGGCGTCAGTTTTGCCACTGCCGGATTCATAATCCCAAGCAAAACAAACACAAGTCCAAGAATCATCAAGCGCCCGGAACGTGCCTGCTCCATCCATTCCTTTTTCATAAAAGCGATTAAAGATCTCATTTCTCCACCACCTCCATAAACAAGGATTCCAGCGTAGGCTCTACGCGCTCTATTTTCAAAACAGGGATTTTTCTCTCTGTCACAAGCCCCAGCAAATCATGCAAGTTATTTTCTTTTTCACTAAATATAATCTGATTTCTGCCCTGCACTTTACAGTCCTTAAAGACACTTGCCAAAAACAAAGCATCCTCTTCTTTCTCTGTTTCCACCAGATATTCTTCTGTGCGATAACCCGCCTTAATATCTGCAAGTTTTCCCTGCATATGCACCTTGCCTTCGTTTAAAAAAGCAACATCCGTGCAAATGCGTTCCACATCAGAAAGGATGTGAGTTGAGAACAAAACAGTGGTCTGCTCCCTAACCGCCAGTAAAATGTCCAATATTTCTTTTCTGCCCACAGGGTCAAGGGCTGAAGTGGGCTCATCACAAATCAGCAACTTAGGGCCATTTAGCAAAGCCTGGGCAATGCCAAGTCTCTGCTTCATACCTCTGGAAAACCCCTTGATTCTGTGTTTTTCCTCACCAAGACCTACCAAATCAAGCAATTCTTCACTGCGGTCATTCAGCTCACTTTTCTTCATTCCGGTAATTTCACCGCAAAAGCGAAGATATTCCATGGGAGTCATAAAAGAATAATATTCCGGCACATCGGGCAGATAACCGATATGGCGGTTGGTGGCGGTCTGACCATAAACCACCTTTTCCCCGGCAACCGAAATCTGTCCCTCATCCGGTTTTAAGAGTCCCAAAACCATTTTCATGGTGGTGGTTTTACCGGCACCGTTTTTGCCGATAAAGCCGAAAATACTTTTCTCCGGTACAGACAAATTGAGGCCCTTAAGGACCTCTTTGTCTCCGAAGTTTTTCTTCAGATTTGTTATGTTGAGCATATCCATTTACGCTTCCTCCTTACCCAGCAGGAAGTAAAGAATGGGGCCCACAAAATTCATACCCACAATGGTAATAATAAGCCACAGAGTACGTGTACCTCTCTTATAATTCTTGTGTGTCAAAATGTGATACAGTGTGTAGCCTAAAAATGCAAACTCCACAATCACAAGTGGGATTAAAAACGGAAGAAATTCCATCATATTATCCATGCTTCTTCTCCTCCTTTCCGTAGGTTTCTACACAGAAGCCCTTGTAACCGCAACAGGTACAAGTAAGCTTTCTTAAGGTAGGAGTGTGATTCGCCCAGAATGCTTCTTTTCGATTGGGTTTAAATACTTCATGGCACTGGGGACAAATGTACGCAACCCGATTGAAATAATAACTGGATACCCATATCGCATAGGGAACCCCTACCAACACATAAATCAGGCAGGGCCACCAAATTCCCGTGACAATTCCATAAATAATAGAAGACCACTGGATAATGCCGATAGGAATTCCTGATATCAAAAGCACTGCGTGGAGTTTTCTCATTTTTTTCTTATTTTCCATCGTATAAGCTATGTCACCGATAGATTCAACGGAGAAATTTTCCACATTTTTCAATTCCTTCTTCATCTGCTCCAGCAAATCCAATTTCGTTTGACGCTCTTTCAGTTCCTCCTGTAAGAGTTGCTCCTGCTGGTCCAGCAGCACCGCAATAACACTGGCGGGATCTTTTTCCGCCAAAAGTTCTTCAATGCTGTTTATGGAAATCCCTAAATCACGAAGAAAGCAGATAATCTTCATTCGTTTCAAATCTTCTTCCGAATATAATCTTCTTCCACCTTCACTAAGTTCTGACGGAATCAGAATATTTCTGGAATCATAATATTGTACGGTACGGACAGTCACACCGCAAAGTTTTGCTATTTCTCCTGTTGTGTATTTTGACATAGCCTTTCACCTCCTTACACTGCACACTTTACAGCATTACGCAGCGTAACAAGCAATACCTTACGTAGGGGGATATTGCGACAGTGAGCAAGTTTACTTGCGAACCTGTCGGCATGGTTCGTCCCCTTATTTCTTTTCTCTCAAAAACATTAGCACAGCAGGTAAATCTATTTCTGAAAAGCTTTGTTCATCAATGATTTTCTGCACCTCATCGATATCTGCCCAATGAACATCTGCTGTATCATCTCCTTCATCCAGCAGTTCACCTTCTGTTTCGCATATAAAATAAATGCCGAATGAATCTACGGGACCTTCTATTGTCTGATAAGCTGCAAATGGCTTTATACATTCCATCGAGAAACTATCACCCTTTGTTATAACGGAGTCCACTTCATTCTGAATCCTAACCACCTTCAGTCCTGTTTCTTCCATGACCTCTCTTCTTAAACCATCTGTAATCTTCTCATATTCATTGATTCTTCCACCGGGAAGTTCATATACCTCGGGTTCCCCCTCGCGCTTACGCAATTGAATCAACAATTGAGTTTTCTCATTATATTCTCTAACCAGCAGTCCTCTTACATTTACGTGTATCATATATTATTCCTTCCCTATATATTTCTCAATGCATTTTTCACCAGCGGCTGAAACTTTACAACCACGCTTGCAAGAAATTCACTAAATTCATTCACATCGCTGTCTGTCAAATCATATTTTTGCCGTATGGCACTAATTCTGCCTCGTCATTCAACCGCCTACTTTATATTCGCATTTATCTCTTTCACAATTTCCACAACCCTAATCTGTCCATCCACCAGCATCTCACAAATCGACGGTTCACCGTCTTCGTTTGGTTTGTTCTCCCAATAAAGCTCGGCAAGGCGCAGATTTTCTTCCTTAAGAGGCTGTCCGTCAAAACACTTCGTAGCATCACCCACAAAGCAATTTCCCTGCACTTCCAATTTAACAATGCTGTACGTCGGACGTCCGATCCGGGCAAAAAATTGTCCCCAATTATCGGCCTCTTCCAAACTCTTGGAAACATATAGACATCCCATTCTGGAAGGATAATTCGGATATTTCTCTTTTCTAACTTCCTCCAATGCCAACTCTCTCAGTGCCACTGAAGTGTGGTGTTCCAACGTTTCTGCATCGTACTTTTCAGGATTTGCATAAATATCATTCACAATATCCAATTTTTCCATTACCCTTTGGTACACTCCACTATGGTGGGCTTCGTCAAATATAATCTGCTGACCAACCTGCATAGGCCTATCTGTAACAACGTGATATACGTACATTTTTGTTCCTCATTTCTAAAAATCCAACCTAAAGATCCGCTCCCCGTTCTCCACTTCGCCGGTATCCCTAAAGCCTGCTTTTTCATACACATGTTGGGCACGATGATTTTCAAAAGCACAGTCAAGTATCATGAAATCATATTTTCCACTTTCCTTTGCCAAACGGACAACTAGCTCTATTGCCTGCGTTCCATAGCCTTTTCCCGTATTCTCTTCCGGAAACATAACTCGCCAAATGACAAGGCTGCGTTCCTCCAAATCCTCATCCAGCATCATGAACCCAACAACCTCATCGTCATTGTAGATTGCAAAAGGATACACATCATTGTTTTCACGATAAAGCCACGCCTGTGCCAGCGAGTACGCATTAGACGAAACAAAGTGTTCATCATCAGGGCGCTTCATTCTCATTATTGCGCCGAAATTTTCTTCTGTAATTGCTCTGAAATTAATCATTATAATATTCTCCTAGACAAATTCTCCCTTGCCTTCCAATGCCATGCGCTCCACCACAGACCACTCAAATCGCACCTTCTCATCAAATATTTCTTTTGATGCGTCGAAATTCAAATATTCCCTGTGGCTTTTCGCCTGTTCCTTCCATTCGTTGAAATAAAAATCCGGAATCTGGTTCATCTCTTTTTGTCCCATATAAGCATAATAATTGCAACTGAGCCAAATGCCCTGCGTGCCGTAATGATCCAAGAGGTCCGCATCCTGAATCAACTTTTCCCATTCCGTGTGGACATCCGTTCCGGGACGCCTGTCATTATGTGCCTCAATGATTGCGCACACACTCTCCAGTTCCGCTTCGGTCATTTCATCTTTTAATAAATCGCGCACTAAAACTGCTCCGGAATGATTATGGGGCTCAATTCCCTTGCCGATATCATGGAACATCCCTGCACAGTACAGAATATCATCCCACTGACTGTTCTCAGGAAAAATGCGTTCTCTCAAAAGAACCGCACTCCTTGCCACACGCTGCCCATGAAAATAGACATCGCCTATCTCTCTTTCAATGTGAGTTTTACGACGCAGCATATATTTTCGCGCAAGACTGTCTAAACGTTCAAAATCCATCTTTTTTCCTCCTTATTATAAAAAGCGATATTATTTTTCAATCGAAAGTGCATAATCCAAAATAACGTTTCCATTTTCATCCGGTGTGGTAAATCTCGGACAATTGTATCTTTCAAAGCACCAGTCATCTTCTTTTCGCTTTAATCCCTGTGCTTTTAATTCCTCCAAGCACATGTTGTGGGTCTCCAGAGAAAACAACTCCCCATTTGTCTCATTCCCAAACAAGTAGCAAACCGCATAATCCAAGGGTTCCATATCCACATATTCAAATCCTTCCGGCACCTCTGTATTTGCCGGAAAGAACATTCCAATCCACCTCTCCGGCATACCGTTCACAATATGTACCGCACCGATGTAACCGTCATCATTAATGGGCAACCCCTGCAATTTTTCCAATATTTCAAACCAACCGTTGGCCCACCATTCGCCCCAGTTCGCGCCGCCTTCGTATTTCTTTCCTATAAAGCGTGCTGCCACGCAACTTTCCTGTTTTACTTCCAAAATCTTAACTGCCATTTGTATTCCCTCCGTTAGCATTCTTTCTTGTAAATCAGCATTCCGTTTCCATAAGGATCATCTTCTGCCCCAAACTCTTTTGTGACAAATTCATAACCGTTCTTTTCAAGAACTCTTACGGACGCGTTATTTCCTTTCATAACACGTCCATATAAAATCTTTATTCCAAAGGTTTCAATCACAAATTCTGTCATTGCCTTTAAAAGTTCTGTTGCATAGCCCTTTCCACTATGGCTTTTACATATTCCGTAGCCAATTTCCACTTCGCCGTTTTTTCCCTCAACTTCATTTACACCGGTATCACCTATCAATTCACCCGTTTCCTTTGACTCCACTGCCAGCACATATGGCAAGTGGTTATTGTTTACGCAATCGACGTAGAAATTGATTGCTCCCCGGGTTTCTTCAATGTCTGCATAACTTTCATTTGGAATCCATTGCTTCACTTCATCTTCCAAATGGTTTTCATATAACCCCTGAGCATCTTCCGCCTCGAATTTCCGAACACGTAAACGCTGCGTTTCAAATATATATTCCATATTATTTCTTAGTCTCCCTCTATAATATATTAGGTCCACAAATTGGGATTTGTGTCAGCGAATTGTGCTTTTCTCCTAAATAAGATACTCATATCTCATTTAGGAGAAATATT
>CAYRLN010000077.1:0-6675 GCA_964425065.1 uncultured Lachnospiraceae bacterium
AACTGGAGAACGGAAGAAGTAACCGAGATACCTCTTTCCTTTTCAATCTCCATCCAGTCAGATACCGCATGTCTTGCAGTTGCCTTTCCCTTTACACTACCTGCCAGATTGATTGCACCGCCGTAGAGCAAAAACTTCTCCGTCAGTGTTGTCTTACCCGCATCAGGGTGTGAAATAATCGCAAATGTCCTTCTTCTGTTTATCTCGTCTGCATAAGCTGCCACGTCTTTTTCCTCCATAATTAAAGCATTCCCCGTCCGAAAAATTCTTCGTCCTCAGGGCAAATTCCAAAGTATTGTAACACAGTTGCACCAATATCTGCAAAGGTTTCTCGTGTTCCGAGATTTTTGGGCTCGATACCGGCTCCGTACATAAGGAACGGAACATATTCCCTGCTGTGGTCCGTAGACACCGTATACCCCGGATCGCAACCGTGGTCGGCCGTAATCATCAACACATCGCCTTCTCTCATCTTTTCCATGATTTCAGGCAAAGCCGCATCAAACTCAGCTAAGGCTGCGGCGTAACCGTCCACATCATTCCTGTGTCCGTAAAGCATATCAAAATCAACCAGATTCACAAAGCAAAGTCCCTCAAAATCTTTGTCCAGATACTCCAATGTTCTCGCAATTCCTTCACGGTTATTCCGGGTATAAACATATTCCGATATCCCTTTACCCGCAAAAATATCATTTATTTTGCCCACACCGATTGTAGCCAAACCTGCCTTCTGCAAATGATCCAGCATCGTATCTTTCGGTGGCATAAGAGAAAAATCATGGCGTCCTGATGTCCTGGTGTAATCACCGTCTTTTCCGATGAAAGGACGGGCAATTACCCTTCCGACGCCATGTTCTCCCTGCAATATATTTCTTGCTATTTTACAATATCTGTACAGTTCCTCAACCGGCACCACATCCTCGTGGGCCGCAATCTGAAACACACTGTCCGCCGATGTATAGACAATCAAATCTCCTGTCCGTTCATGCTGTTGCCCATATTTTTCAATAACAGCCGTTCCGGAATACGGTTTGTTACACAGGACTCCCCTTCCGGTCTGTTTTTCAAATTCTTTTATAATCTCCTTTGGAAAACCATCCGGATATGTGGGCATGGGGCGTTTCGAGCAAATACCCGCAATCTCCCAATGACCCGTGGTTGTATCTTTTCCTTTGGAGGCCTCTTTCATACGGGCAACCAAAGCCTTTGGATTCTCTGTTTTTTCCGCCACATTTACACCGTCAATGTTAAAAAGCCCGAGTTTCTTCATGTTTTCCATGGAGAAAAATTCACTTTTCGATACGGACCTCAATGTGTTGACATCTATATCACCATAGGACGGTGCATCTTCCATCTCGCCAATACCGAAACTGTCCAACACAATCAGAAATACTCTTTTCATCCGTGCTCCTATTCTGCATCTTTGATGCTTTCCATCTTCAAACTGTGACTATATTATCATATTTTAAACTACTGTACAACCGTACTGATAATAATATTCGCCGCGTCAATTTCCGTTTTTCTCTTTACAATATCTTCTATTTGCGCACGCTGTGCATCGGAAAGTTCCAGTGCATTTACCACTACATCCACGCTGTTTCCGTCAATGCTTACCACCACATCACTAAAGCCCTTAGCCTCCAGCAAAATTTCCGCCGCGGTCTCCTTTTCCGCAATTTCTGTCATCTCCACCATGGCGTCTACCGCACTTTGCTTTTGAGCATCCGTAAGCCCTGCACTGTTAATGATTTCCAACAGGGTTTCCTTGTTTTTCGCTCTGGTCTGTTCTTTCAATAATTTGGCATCTGACAAAGTGGCAATGCCCACGCCGGAGGTATATACCGCTTCACCCGGGATTTCACCTTCTTCCGGGGTAGCACCCAGCACTCCGTCCGACAATTCCCCACTGTCCGTACCCGCATCGGCCACCTGGGCACCTTCTACACCGGCACTTGCCACATCCGAACCGTTTACTTCCATACCGGTGTCAAGATAATCGTCTGCGATAGTATCAATATCCGTTTCCAAACTGTCAATGTCTGTCAAATCGCCCACATCTCCCATAAGCAAATCATCTTCAGATAAATCAAGCAAATCTTCCAGAGAAAGATCATTGTCCTCTGCACCCTCGGCTGTCAAATCATCGGAATCTATTCCCTCAAACACTTCCGCTCCACCGGAAGTGGCCATATAATCTTCCTCACCCAGTTCCTCGCCGGCAATTTGCAAGTAGCCAGCCACCGCAATCATGATGGCAAGCGCAGTAATCATAAGCTGATTCTTCTTCAATAAATTTTTCACACTATTGTCCCCTTTTCCGACACTCTTATTGTGTCTCCATCTTTACTACTTTAATCTTATGAGCCTCAATTCCAAATAATGCCTGAAGTGCATCCGATATATTTTTGCTGACATTTCCGCTGCCGGCCCCCTCTGCAATTACCATAATGCCCTCCACCTCCGGTTGAAGAACTTTTACCACATAAGGCTGTGAGTCGCTTCCTTCTGAACTGAACACGGTATTTTCATTACTCTCATAATTGCTGATGCTGCGGGTGCCACCCTGACTGTCCGCCTCCTCCGTGCCGGAACTGGTAACGGATTGGTCCTTTTCCACAATCCGTTCCTCCGACGATTTCAGAGATATCATGACCTCCACCTGTCCGGCACCTTCTATCCTTGTCAACGTTTTCTCCAGTTTCTCTTCTAAATAAGCACAATACTCCTGCAAGCTGTCTTCCTCCCCCGAGGACGTCTGCTCATTCATAATATCCGATGTACTGTCCGTTTGTTCGGACTTTGAATCATTTTCTGTAACAGGAAGATTAATTACCAAAAACAACACACCGACCAAAACCATAATCAGCAGATTATTTTTGTTCTTTAGCAGCGATTTCCACTTATCCTTCACTCAATCACCTCCACCGGCTCTATCACTATCGTTTCGGGCGAACTGTTTAATCCTGTTTTAATTTCAATATTTTCGGACATCACTTCTTCCTCTCCACCGTTTTCTTCCTCTATATATGCTGTCCCGGTTTCGAACCAATCCTCCATGTCATATCCTCCCCATGTCATCTGACCATCTCCGCTCAAAAAACTTTCATAATTATCCATGGAGTCAAAAAATGACTCCACATCTCCCAGTACCCGGAAACAGGGAACCAGCAGCATAACCAATACAATAATACTGACCAGAACTTTTAAATACTTTTCATAAGAAGCCTTCGCCCTAAAGTGCACAATCGCCTGGGCACATACAATAAAAATCCCAACCTCGCGGATTGTTTGTAAAAATCCCTCTATCATCTAAAACCCCCTGTTCGTTGTAATGGCCGTCACCGATATCGTCAAAAAAAATAACACAAATGCTGTTCCCGCCGTTTTTAAAAGCAAAGCACTTCCATTTCCCACCTTGTCCGTACAGGCAACAATCCGTTTGTCGCTGATGATTCCCAAAAGCGCCGCTGCCAGTTTTAACATAACTGCCACCACACATATCTTGAACATGGGAATTGCACATACTGCTACCAGAAGAATCAGCATAACCACTCCAATACTGTTTTTGATAATGAGTGCCGACCCCAGTACCACATCCACCATACCATCTGCAACGTTTCCAATTCCCGGAATAAATGAAACCACTTTTTGCAGTCCGGATGCTTTCGCCGAATCTATAACGGGTGTTACTAACGATTGCAACAAACTGACGCCCATGACGGCACCAAGTGAAAATTTCAGCAACATCCTGATTCCCTTTTCCAAAAGCCCTACCAAGGAAGAAAGTCTTTCTTCCGGCCATATTCCGTTAATGACCGACAGAAGCACATAGCCATAAACGCAGGGAACCACTACCGTCAAAAGCAAATTCTGGATAAAATAAATCACCGCAAGCAGTAGCCCATAATACGCGGAGGCCGTAGTGGTTCCTGTCGCAACCCCCACAGAAATCACATAGGCAGGGACAAATATTTTTATGAAATCCACAAGATTTCCTATAGCCTCAACGGTTATCTGCGCAGCCTCCTGAAAACACTTTAGCAAGAGAGATACGAGAAGAAGATATACAAAATAGAAACTGATATCTGCCACTTGCCTGCTTTCAAATAAATCCACAAAAAAAGAAAGAACGGACGCTGTTATACCTACAATCATCAACCAGACCAATACATCTTTCATTCCCAAAAAATGTTGTATACTTCCCCCCAATACACCGTCCGCAACGCTTCCTAACGCCCCTAAAATATCTCCATCCAAAACCTGCCCCAAAAGCTGTTCTAAATCGAAAGAATATTCTGGGAACAATGCGTCCAGTCTGGAGGACACTCCCGCCAAATCATAATCCTCCCAGATTCTTGCAAAATCTATGTCCATCACCAAAATCCCTCCAACTGTTCAATCACTGCCATAATAATGGGAAGCCCGGAAAACATTACGGCCAACCTGCCAAGCATTTCTATCTGGTTTGCCACCGACTGATACCCTGCATCCTTACATATACCGGCGCTAAATTCGCAGATATAAGTGATACCGATAACTTTTAATAAAATCCCCAGATAATCCTGCCCCATTTCTATGTATTTTTGCAAGGCTGAAAGTTGTCCCACAACAGCAGACAGTGACTGTAGTGCAAAATAGAAAATCAGAATACAAATTCCGATTCCTATATACGTCCCATACTCCGGCTTATGGCTTTTAAACTGAAGAGCAATAAGTACGCCTATAATTCCGATTGCCGCTACTTTTATAATCTCCATTTTCCCCTCATATCTTTATTCGTTAATATTTTCTTTTGATATCACGTGTTATTTATAATATCAATATCCCTTACAGGGAAAATAACGTCTGGATCGTCGTAAAAAGCTCATATATGTAAGGAACAATCCAAGTCAGCACTAAAATCAATCCTGCAAGACTAATTAAAAAAGCATGTTCTTCCCTGCCGCTATGTTTTAATATTTGAGACAATATGGTAATCAATATTCCCACTGCCGCAATTTTAAAAATCAGACCTACGCTCATCCTACACCTCAACCAAATCCATATCTTTATCTACAGTAAAATTCCAAAGATTATTCAAAGCAAAATAATAACCAAAAGCAAACCGCTCATCACCCCGAGACCCGTTGCCATTTTCCCTTGTTTTTGGATTTCTGCTTCACGCTTTTTTATACTGCTGTCAAGCATGTCCCGATATTGCTCAATTGTCCTGATTTGCATGTGATAGTCGCTCAGGCTTCCACTGCCCGCAAAGCCAAGAACCATTTCTTTCTCTTTTGCAGAAATCGGAAGTCCCATCAGGCATTCTCCCATTTCCCGTTTCCATGCCTCCTGAAAGTCAACCTCGTTTTCTCCATTTAATAACTCGTGTAATTTTACCATACTGCTTTTAAAGGGTTCCTCCATCCGCAGTCCTGCCTGTCTGCAGGCCTCCGGCAAAGTGGATTTATGATAATCAATTTCGCTCATAATCATTTCCAGCATTTCCCGCAATTTTCTCAGATAACCAAGCCCTTCTCCCAGTTCCCACCGATACCATAAACCCAAACCGCTGCATCCGCCTATGACCAAAACACCCCCTATAATTCGAAGCATACCTTTAAATCCTTTCCGTATATATTTTTGATATGTGGTTTACCATTTTTCTTTTCCATCACAACATATCTATTAAATAAATCTTGATTTAACATTTTGGCAATCTCTTCTTTTGTTTGCAATTCGAGTATTCCATCCCCATGTACTGTCGCCAATAATTTACAACCACTTGCAGCTGCCCTTTTCAGTGCCTGATAATCCTCCGTCCCGCCAAGTTCATCTACTGCTATTACTTTGGGTCCCATCGCCCTTACCAGCATCATCATTCCGCTCACCTTCGGACAACCATCCAACACATCTGTCCTGCGTCCGATATCATTCTGCGCTACCCCCATAAAGCTCCCCGCAATTTCCGAACGCTCGTCTACCACCCCCACCGTTACTCCGTTTCCATATCCGTTTCCATCCGATACCTGACGAATCAAATCTCTCAACAGTGTGGTTTTTCCACATCCGGGCGGAGATATAATCAATGTATTGCAAATCTTCCCATCTTCATACAAAAAAGGCAAAACCCGGTCGGCAGCTCCATAAACTTCATGTGCCACCCTTATATTCATATAGGAAATGTTTTTTAAGCTCCTTATATTTTCTCCGTCATCAAGTACCGCTTGTCCTGCTACTCCCACCCTGTGACCGCCCGGCATGGTCAAAAACCCTTTCCGGATCTCGTCTTCAAACGCATAAATCGAATAGTGACACATGTAATTTAATATTTCTTCCATGTCCCGCCCATCTGTGACATACGAATCCGCATCTGTTTTCCCAAGTGTTCCGTCTCTTTTTAAAAAAAGTTCTCCTTCATGGGTCATAACAATAACCGACTTGTCCCGTCTTAATCTGATTTCCTGAACCTTTTCTGCCATGTCGGCCACTCTCTGCCAAAGTGTTCTCATGTTTACCGGAAACAGATATAATAAGCCTTTGTCCTTTTTCATAATTTGCCTCCCAACATTTATAGTCTAATATATGTACAAGCAGAGCAAATATGACCGTGAAAGTTTTAAATTTATGTACATAAAAAAATACATTGATTTTGAAAATCAATGTAGACAATTCCAAATAATAATGATATTATAA
>CAYRLN010000078.1:0-394 GCA_964425065.1 uncultured Lachnospiraceae bacterium
AAAGTATCTAAAACAGAAATTAAAGTATTTATTAGAGAATTTGAAAAGATAACCGATAATTACATCAGTATGGTTAATGCGAATGTTTCCGCTATTGTAGTACATCCGGATTTGAAAGGACGAATGAGTATTTTAAAAAATTTTTTATAAATATTGAATTTTTTCAGAGGGTGTTGTATACTATAGTTAACAATTGGGGTATGTGTTTGCGGACGCATACTTGAGAGAGCCGGAGAAATCCGGCTCTCTTATGTTTTATAGAGAAGCCTCTATTCAAATTGTTTACACTCCGTTTACACACCCCAAGTCAGCGCCCCGGCAATCTCCTTTCTATGCGGGTTTGCGGGCGGTAGACTTGCGTTCAAGTCCGGCCACCAGCAGTAACTTTAAGTGC
>CAYRLN010000078.1:404-1517 GCA_964425065.1 uncultured Lachnospiraceae bacterium
GCTTCAAACACAGAGTAAATCAGTGTTTGAAGCATTTTTCTTTTTCATTACCATGGGGGTTACGGGGGGTAACAAGATGTTTGCCCCTTTAAACAATGCAACCTGTTCCTTGGCAAGGTAAGGATTATAGTTGTAATGTTTATGAGTGGTAGCAAGGTCTGCGTGTCCAAGTTGTTCTTGAACAATTTTTTCTGAAATGCCACGAGCAAGTAAAACAGAAGCATAAGTTTTTCTTAATTTGTGCATGGACAGAACTGGAATTTGACAATCTTGGCAGAATTTACGCATATGATAGTCGAACATTCGACAAGTAGCGCGTTCCCCATGATTTAAGCAAACAAATCCTGTTTGTGTTGGATGTTTTTTCCTAAGTGAGTCAATAATTATTTTGGCTTCATCTGACAAAAATACCATGATTCATTTCAACTATGAGAGAAACGGTAAAAACACAAGGATTATCCTAAGTGGATATGAAGATCTGGTAATGGATTTATTGAATGCCTATTATGAGCGTTAAAAAAGAGAACTGCGGCAATAGCCGTAGTTCTCTTTTTGTTTAAGAGTTAAGTTTGTCATAGATTTGTTTTGTGTCTAGTGGGTTTTCACACGCTTGTATTGCAATGCATATTTTACTCACTAGTTCAATATCTTCTTCTAATTCCTCGTCAATGATTTCAGGTGATTTGCCTTTAGTCAGTTTTTTACAAACAAGTTGAATTAATTTTTGAAGTTCGCCTTGTTTTGCCCCAGTTTCATACCCGGCCTGCATTCCATCTTCATACCCTTCTTCATAGTTGGCTTCCAGCGCATCTTCCATATTAAATTGTGTAAATAACATATTTACCGCCTCCGATCCGTGCTCCTGCACAAAATCCAACATAATACCTTCCTGTTTACAGTCTTCCGGTAGATTGATATTAATTACTTTTACACTTAATTCTAGCATAGGAGTTAACGGTTTTTCAAGATATGTATTGGATAGTTTTAAAATTTGTTCCGGTGGACAGGGTTCGTCGCCGTTGTAGAACACATAGAATTCGGGAGTGGGAATCAAAATTTGTTTTCGGCGGTAGAGCGCCTTGGGATCAATTAGCTTTTCCATGGTGCGCCCAT
>CAYRLN010000078.1:1527-6663 GCA_964425065.1 uncultured Lachnospiraceae bacterium
GCGTACAGTAAAGGACATATCATTTTTGCGTGCCACAAACAGTACACCGTCCAGAGTTTGAAATTCAATGTCGTCCGGACCTACCGGTTCACCGGACAGTGCGGAATACAATTGTGCTGCATTTTCCGGGTCACTGAAATAAACCGTGAACGCACTGGACTTCACCTCCCTGTTAGAGATTTCCTTTGTTTTGCTTTCAATCATAAGCAAATACCTCCATATAAATTTTTAGTCTTAGAAAATGCCGCAGAATCGCGAGATAATAGAATTTTAGATTTTCTTAGACGTGGTGTTATTATAGCGAGAAAAAGTGGGCGATGTCAATCGGTAATCGACATCACCACACTCTAACTCCATCAATATGAATGAAACGCGCAACTCCATAATTGTAAGAGGACAAGGGTCGGTCCAGTGCATCAAAGGTGTGTGCAGCTACTAAGATGGTGGGGGATACGGAAGTGATAACCGGAGAATGATAGAAATCACCGCTTTGTGTACCAAGTTGTACGATGTCCCCGGGCATAACCTCACCTTGTGAGACAATGTGGGCAAAAGGTCCCACCGACTTATTGTTTACAAGGAAATTGTGAAGGTATTCTACGCCACTCCAAGAAGGGGACCGGTCGGAGGAGGAACGATAATACCATCCCAAAGTAGGGGTATAATTCATGATCCGTGCGCCGGCATAAATACTCTGTGAAGCAAAGCTGGTGCAGTCACCGCGTATTTTTTCAAAGTCATAATAAGCAGGATTCCGGCCGATTGCCCATTTTCGCGCGTATGCCACAACTGCTGCCCTGTCATAAAGGATTTCCCGCATGAAGTTACCTCCGATAGGGTTTTATATAAGTTATGCTGTAAATCAAAATTGGTTCAAGGGTAAACACATAACCTTGGATTTATAAAGGAATAGTTATAAAACACACATGCATGAGGGCGTGTGTGTTTTTTCTTTGTATAGCTTGTGGATAATGGGGAATAATTGACACATATTTGGGGGTTTGATATACTTAGATATTGGAAATACTAACAAAAAGACTGACCAGAAGGATGCGGATATGTTATTCAATTCAATTGATTTTTTAATCTTTTTTCCTATTGTAGTGCTAATATATTTTGTGGTGCCCAAAAAGGTGCGTTATATTTGGTTGTTGATTGCCAGTTGTTACTTTTATATGTGTTGGAACGCGAAGTACATGCTGTTACTTGCGACTTCCATAGTGACGACGTGGCTTGCCGGTTGGCTCATTTCCATATTCAAAAAAACGATTCACAAAAAGATAGCGATTTTTGGTTGTATCGGTGTAAATCTGGCTATTCTTTTCTTTTTTAAATATTTTGACTTTTTCCTGAATAGTTTAAACCGCGTACTGGGCGTGTTTAACATACAGGCGTTGGAGAAGCCTTTTGATCTTCTGTTGCCGGTAGGAATTTCCTTCTATACCTTCCAGGCATTGGGATATATCATTGATGTTTACAGAGGTAGGATTGAGTCTGAAAAGAATATTCTACGATATGCACTGTTTGTGTCATTCTTTCCCCAGCTTGTGGCAGGTCCTATTGAACGTTCTGAGAATCTGCTGAAGCAGGTAAGAGAGGTTCACACTAAGAAAGTATGGAATTATGAGAATGTGACAAAGGGCCTGACATTAATGGTATGGGGTCTGTTTGTAAAAATGGTAATCTCAGACAGAGTAGCGATACTGGTAAACAATGTATTTGATAATTTCTTTATGCACGGAACAGTCGCCCTTTTGGCGGGAGCAATTGGTTTTGCAATACAGATTTATTGTGATTTCATGGGATATTCTACTATTGCGGTAGGTGCGGCAAAGGTAATGGGATTTACTTTGATGGAAAACTTCGAAACACCCTATTTCTCAAAATCCATCAGTGAATTCTGGAGAAGATGGCACATTTCCTTAAGTTCCTGGTTCCGTGATTATGTTTATATTCCTCTGGGTGGTAACAGATGCTCAAGGATGAGAAAGTATTTTAATCTGATGGTGACCTTTGGCGTGAGTGGTTTATGGCATGGTGCGAACTGGACATACGTGGCATGGGGATTATTGCATGGCGTATTTCAGGTTGTCGGTGATGTTACCAGACCTATCCGGCAAAAGATTTATGAAAAAGGCCATGTGAAAACGGAAAGCTTCAGTTTTAAATTGGCTCAGGTGGTAAGTACCTTCTTGCTGGTCGATTTTGCATGGATTTTCTTCCGCGCAGGTTCCATTGGACAGGCAGTGGATTATTGTAAAAGAATTTTTACAAAGTGGGATCCGTGGTCTCTGTTTAACGGGGAAATATATACCCTTGGGCTTGATAGACAAGAGTTTAATATACTTATCGTTTCTGTTGTAATTTTACTTTTGGTAGATTTGCTCCGGTATTTCAAAAAACAGGATATAACCGTATTTTTGGAAAACCAGTGTATATGGTTTAGATGGTCGGTAGTTATTTTGTTAATCGGTGCAATCATTGTGTTTGGAATCTATGGCATTAAATTTGATTCCTCCCAATTTATTTATTTTCAGTTTTAATGTGTAAAGGACATATTATGCGGATGAAAAAAGTGGTAAAGGCAGTTGCCTTCTGTGTTATTTTAGTGGTTTTCTTGAATTATATTTATCAGATTTTTTCTTGGAAGGATACGGCGGGAGATTATTATTCCTCAATGGATTCTTTCTATGAACTGGATGAAGATTTGGTAGATGTGCTTTTTTTGGGCAGCAGCCGTTGCTACTGTTCGATCAATAATGCGGTTTTGTGGGAAGAACAGGGAATTAGTAGTTTTAGTCTTTCTATTTCCGGACAGGATATTGTAAGTTCCTACCATTGTTTTAAGGAAGCGTTGAAAACCCAGACACCGGACGTGGTTTGTATGGAAATATACGGAACTACCTTTTGGGGTTATGGAGTAGAAAGCAATATGTATCGAAATACGTTGCCTTTTAAACTGTCCTCAAATGCGGTCAGTGTGGTAAAAAATATTGCGGCGGACAGGCAGGAGGAACTTTTGCTCAGATGGCCGATTATTCACACCAGATATACGGAACTTAAAAAGGAAGACTTTGAAGCGGATCTTCCTACTTATATTGGGTATCACGCAGAATTTGTTGCCAGACAGGTTGATCCTTTGTGTTCATATGAGGGAACGGAAACATTGCAAATCGGAGAAGACGAAGAGAAATGGCTCCGTAAAATCATCGCTTTGGCAGAAGAAAATGATATCGAGCTTTGCTTTTTTGTAGCGCCTGCCGTGACGTCAGAAGTAGAACAGAAGAAGTATAATTATGTGGAATCCATTGCCAGAGAGCATGATATACCTGTTTTAAACATGGCGACAATGGAGAGAGAGCTGCAACTTAACACTGCAGCAGATTTTCTGGACGCGTACCACACCAATTACTATGGTGCGCAGAAAGTGTCCTCTTTTATGGCCAATTTCCTAAAGCAAAATTATGACTTGGAGGACAGAAGAGGTACGGAAGGTTATGAACTGTGGGAGGATAATTCCAAAGTCCGCAGACATGAGTATCAGAACCAGCTTTTGAAAACTACGTATACCATGCAATCTTATATGGATTTGTTGACCGGAATGGATGGGTATACAGTGGTGATTGCTACCAGTGGGGAGTATGTTTCTCCGGATGCAGATTTTGAAGATTATGTATATTCTTTTGGACTGGAAAGTTTTTATGACGCAAATGGCATTTGGGTAATAGATGACAGGCAGATGATTTTCCAAAATGTAGGTACAGATGTTTTGGAATATATGGATTTGGAAGGCGGAGATTTGGCTGTCTGCAACACGGCGGGCATTTCCAATATCGTTGTAAATAAACAGACGTACACAAAAGTAGCCAATGGAATAAATGTAGTAGTCTACGATAACGTATTGGAAAAAGTTGTGGATGCGGTCGGTTTTGAAGCAACTAAGCAGTATGAAATGGTAAGATAACTGCGAAAAAATCGGTTATAGGAGACCAGCAAAGGATGAAAAAAATATTTGGAGCAATATTTTCCATATGCTTTTTCGGTGTGGTGCTGACAGGTTGTTCAGATAAAGAAGTAAGAATTAACGACTATAAAATAAGCGAGAAATCTGTGCAGGAAAATCAGGAGTCCAAAGATTTTTTTGTGAAAGCGGTACAGGATAAATACAACATAGAAGTGGGTACCACGGCAGATGAAACAAGAGGATATCAGATTTATTTAATACAAGATGTGGCGTATGCGGAAAGTATCGGCTATAAGATGTCCGCGATGAAGGATGAGTTTGTAATTGCTAATATATATGATTCTGTTTATATTTTAGCAACTACAACCGATGGATTGAACAGGGCTTCTTCCTATCTGGTACACAATTTGCTCGGTGATGAAGGTGAGTTGTTATTAAGCAGAGGTGAAAGTTATGTTGATAATGGGGCATCTCTGAAAGAAACCGTCACGATAGGTGAAGTTCCCATTGAAAGGTATACGATTTCCTACGCGGACAAGGCAGTAATGGATGTTTGCAGGGAATTAAGATATTACGTCCAACAGACCGGAAATTCTTATTTGGAAATTCAACCAAAAGAAAATGCCGGGGAATATAGTATTTGCCTGATGGTGGATGAAACCTTGGAGGCAGGTAAGAAACAAATTTCAATTACGGACGGACAGGTTTCCATCACGGCTTCCGATGCGGAAACTTTGCAGGATGGGGTATATTTATTTGCCAATACGTATCTTGGTTGGATGAAAGCAGGAGAAGAAGGAGAGCGGATCAGCAATCTTTCCTCTTCCGTTCATATCCCGGAAAATCTGGCAGAGCAGGAAGCCTGGATAGAGGAACGCGAGGCCATAATCGTATTGTGGAATATTAATTATAACCGAGGTTTTTATTTGAACGGAGATACTTCTCTGGAAAACAATATCTTGGACTTTTCGGAAGAACAATTGTATGAGTATGTAAAAATGCTCAAATACTGTGGGTTTACCGGTATCCAGATTACAGAAATGTGTTCGGCATGGGCAGGAGCAGGAGGATACGAGGCTGTTCATGAAAAAATCCGTATTATGGCGGATGCGGCACACTCAATGGATATGAACGTTACCTTGTGGGTTTGGGGAGCAGAGTTTACCGGATAT
>CAYRLN010000079.1:0-6652 GCA_964425065.1 uncultured Lachnospiraceae bacterium
CTTTGCAACCTTATGTACCGCTACGTTTTTTGCGAAGCGAGAGCGGGTCTGGCGGGATTAGATTTGGTTCAAGCAGATATTTTTATTCTGTTGCAATAATCAGTTCTTTCGTCTCAAGTGCCACCCTTACCAGCTCGTCGATATTCTCGCTCAGATTCTCCTCATGTCTGCGGATGACATTAAGGTTCGGTTTTGTAACCGGGTGTTTTGCCACAAAAATGGTGCAGCAATCTTCATAGGGCAAAATAGAGGTCTCATAGGTATCAATTTTCTCAGAAATTTCGATAATATCCTGTTTGTCAAATGCAATGAGAGGTCTGTAAACAGGAAGTTCACACACATCGTTGGTAGCAACCAGGGATTGCATGGTCTGGGAGGCAACTTGTCCGATGCTCTCACCCGTAACAAGACCGAGACATTCCGTCTCTTTCGCAATGGCCTCTGCAATTCTCATCATATATCTGCGCATGATAATAGTCAGCTCGTCATGGGGACACTTTTCATAAATATACATCTGAATATCAGTGAAATTAATGACATGCAAATAAATGGGGCCTGTATAGCGGGAAACAATCTTTGCCAAGTCCACAACTTTCTGTTTTGCTCTTTCGCTGGTATATGGCGGCGCGTGGAAATACACTGCATCGATTTTCACACCGCGCTTCGCTATCATGTAACCGGCTACCGGAGAGTCAATGCCGCCGGAAAGAAGCAGCATTGCCTTACCGCCGGTTCCCACAGGCATTCCTCCCGGTCCGGGAATAATTTCAGAATAAACATAAATCTTTTCGCGGATTTCAATGTTGAGCATAATTTCAGGATTATGCACATCTACTCTCATTTCAGGAAAGGCATCCAAAATGACGCCACCCATTTTCGCGTTAATCTCCATAGATTCCAAAGGATAATTCTTTCTGGCACGTCTTGCTGCCACTTTGAAGGTTTTGTTTTTGTCAGGATATACTTCATCCATATACTTAACAACATCCTGGCACAACTTCTCGAAACCTTCGTCCTCAAACTGCACCACGGGGCAAATGCCGGAAATACCAAATACCTTCTGTAATCTTTCCACTACTTCATCAAAGTCAAAATCTGTCTGTGCATCTACATAAATACGTCCTGAATTTTTGCGGTAAGTAAATTCGCCGTCGCATTTTTTCATGGCATATTTAATCTGTTGCACCAGCGCATCTTCAAATAAATATCTGTTTTTCCCTTTTAAGCCAATCTCGGCATACTTTATCAAAAATGATTTAAACATAAATTTCCTCTTTCTTACTTTCTGGTATATTTACGGAGCATGGGAACCATCTCTTCCAATGCCTTAAGTGCATAATCAATCTCTTCCTCTGTGGTAAATACGGAGAAACTGAATCGGATTGTGGAATCCAGCAAATCCTTTTCCACACCGATTGCCTTCAGTGTGGCGGAAATCATTGGTTTGTTAGAAGCACAGGCACTTCCGGCAGAAACATAAATTCCTCTGTCTTCCAGTGCATGCAAAAGCACTTCACTCCGGATTCCCCTCACAGAAACACTGACAATGTGGGGTGCGCTATCTCTCCCTGTCACACCATTTATTTTGATATCTTCCAGTTTCTCAAGACCCTTGATAAATCGCTCCTTCAGTGCGTATAATTTCTCTACGTCTTCTTCCAAATTCACGTACATCAAGTCCGCCGCTCTTGCCATACCTGCCACACCCGGAACGTTTTCTGTACCGGAACGCATGCCTTTTTGTTGACCGCCACCGTAGATGATGGGTTGGATTTTTACCTTTTCACCCACATACAGAAAACCGACACCCTTGGGGCCGTGAATCTTGTGACTACTTACAGACAAAAGGTCCACATTCATCTTTTTCGGAAGGATTCTGAATTTACCAAAACCTTGCACCGCATCCACATGGAACAAAATGCGGGGATTTATCTTTTTGATAAGTGAACCTGCTTCTGCAATGGGTTGCACTGCTCCGATCTCGTTATTGGTATGCATAATGGATACCAGAATCGTGTCCGGACGTATCGCATTCTTTAAGTCCTCCAAACGGATTCTACCGGTACTGTCCACAGGCAGATATGTTACCTGAAAACCCTGTTTTTCCAGATATGAAAAAGTCTGCAACACTGCCGGATGTTCTATTACTGTGGTAATTAAATGTTTACCTGCTCTATGGTTCGCCATAGCGCATCCGACAATCGCCAGATTATCCGATTCCGTTCCGCCGGAAGTAAAGAAGATTTCCTTTTCGTTCACTTTCAGTATTTTTGCCAGAGTTTCTTTGGCATAACGGATATATTTTTCGCTCTCAACACCCTTGTTGTGCATGCTGGAGGGATTGCCGTAATCCTCGCACATGATTTTCACCATGGCCTCAGCCACTTCCGGAAACACCTTGGTTGTTGCGGAGTTGTCTAAATACACTTCCATTTTTTGACCTTCACTCCTTCATTCTCTCTATCTATAAATATTCTATGCATATTTTAGGCCCTTGTGTCATATATGCACTCTTGATTCTAGCTCTCCTAAGTGGAGTAACACCGGAATTATTGTTCTTCCATACGGTACATAATCCATGACATTACCGTCATTCCCGCCGTTTCCGTCCGCAAAATACGCTTGCCCAGCGTAATGGCTTCCGCGCCGGCTCCCATTGCCTTGTCCACCTCATTTTCCTCGAAGCCGCCTTCCGGACCGATAAATACGGCAATGTCCTGACCCGGTTTTATGCCTTCTATAAGTTCTCTGGTTTTTGTCATGCCTTCTGCCAGTTCATAAGGAATCAGTTTTACATCCATCCCGGATGCATACTGCAGGGCTTCTCCAAACGTCATCACCCTTGATACCTCGGGGACAATACGGCGTTTACTCTGTTTTGCCGCCGCCTCCGAAATCTGTTGCCAACGTTGGATTTTCGAAGCTGCTTTTTTATCATCAAGTTTTACCACACAACGCTTGGTAGCCACCGGAATAATTTCATACACTCCCAGTTCTACCATCTTTTGAATGATAAGTTCCATTTTGTCCGCCTTGGGAAGCCCCTGAAACAAGTGTACCCGTACCGGAAGTTCCAAGCCGTCTTCTTTGACAAAGTTCAGTTCGCACCGGACAGTATGATCGTCCATAGCCACAATACCGCAGCGATATTCTTTTCCGTCCCGGCCGTTACTGATTGCAATTTCCTCGCCCACCTTCATTCGGAGCACGTTTTTTATATGATTCACGTCACTTCCCGTGATGAAAATATCTTTTCCCTGCATTTGCTCAGGTTCCACAAAAAATTGATACACTTACAAATCACCTCTTTAGTTCTTGCGCGCGGTTACACTTACCCACTCGCCCTGATAGGTTACTTCAAGCACTTCCAAGCCTGCCGCTTTCACGGCATTTACCACAGTTTCTTCTTTGTCATCTATAATACCGGAGGTAATGTAAATACCACCTTTTTTCATTTGGTTCACAATAACGGGGGTAAGCGGCACAAGCACATCCGCCAGAATATTCGCCACAACAATGTCGTAACACTCATAACCTACTTCGTCCTGTACTTCTTTTTCGGTGATAATATTTCCAATCATCATGGTAAAAGCATCCGGGTTCACGCCGTTTGCCCCGATGTTTTCTGCAACTGCAGGAACCGCACAGGGATCAAGGTCTGTCCCCACTACTTTTTTCGCACCAAACATGAGGGAAAGAATGCCTAAAATACCGCTTCCTGTTCCTACATCCAAAAGAACGGTATCCTCATTGATATACTTGCGCAACTGCCGGATACAAAGCTGGGTTGTCTCGTGCATTCCTGTCCCGAAAGCTGTACCGGGATCGATATGAAGCACCATCTTGTCCCGGTCTTCCACCTTCACATCTTCCCAAGAAGGAATAACAAGGATGTCATCAATATAGAACTGGTGGAAATACTGCTTCCAGTTGTTAATCCAGTCGATATCCTCCGTCTCATCTACGGTAACCGTTCCCTCACCGATTTCCAACCATTGGCGCAGGTCGTCCAGTTCTGCATTCACTGACTCCAAAATCTGCTCTACAGAGGTAGTCTCACCATTTACTTCCAGACTGCCATCCTCTTTTTCTTCTACAAAAAAGCTGAGGTATGCGATGCCGTCATCCTCCGGACCCTCCGGCAGGATGTCCACGAACATCTGCTCTTTTTCCCATGCTGTCAGGGGAACTTTATCTTCAATCTGTGCCCCCTCAAGACCAATATCGTAAAGGGTGCTGATAATAATGTCTTCTGCTTCTGTAATTGTTTTGACTTTAAACTTAACCCACTTCATATTTTTATCCTCACTTATGCATAATAAGTCTATTATATTTTAGTCGCTCAGAGTGGCGGTGTCAATTGAAACCATTACATTTCATTGCAGGAAATACGTGTAAAAAGGCGAGGTCGGAATTTATCCGCCTCGCCTCTCCTTATCGTTATTTCCAAAACTTCTTCTTTTTATCTTTGCCGTCCTTATCATCCTTAGAAACATCCTGGCCGGAAATATTTTTCGCTGCATTCAGGCTGTCGTCGTTTGCTGCATCAAATTGCTTCAGAAGTTCTTTCGCCTCATGGGACAATTTATCAGGCACCTGAACCACCAAGGTCACATAGTGGTCACCGCGAACCTCTTTGTTGCGAAGCGTAGGAACGCCTTTTCCTTTCAGACGCACCTTTGTATCTGTCTGGGTTCCGGGTTTCACATCATAAATCACTTTTCCGTCCACGGTATCAATTACAACTTCTCCACCCAATGCTGCTACTGCAAAAGACATGGGAACAGTGGAATAAATATTGAAATCCTGGCGCTGGAAAATGGGATGTCTTCCCACGATAACCTCGACAAGAACATCTCCTCTGGGACCACCGTTTGTACCGGGTTCACCAAGACCGGGAAGTCTCTTACACTGACCGTTGTCGATACCCGCAGGGATATCTACTGCGTAACGTTTTCTCATGGGAACATAGCCGGAGCCGTAACATTCTGTACACTTCTCGCGGATAATCTTTCCGCTTCCCTGACAATCGGGACATGCCTGTACATTGCGTACTGTTCCAAAGAAAGACTGTTGGGTAAATACCACCTGTCCTTTTCCCCCACACTTTGTACATGTTTCAGGGTGAGTTCCGGGTTTTGCACCGTTACCGCCACAAGTCTTACAGTTTTCCTTCACAGTCAGTTCAATTTCTTTTTCACAACCAAACACTGCTTCCTCAAAAGAAACTCTGACACTGGTACGCAGATTTGCCCCTTTCATAGGACCGTTGTTGCGGGAACTGCTTCTTCTGCCACCCCCAAACAAATCACCGAAAATGTCGCCGAAGATATCACCAAAGTCAGCACCGCTGAAATCAAATCCTCCCATGCCACCGGCACCGCCGTCGAAGGCCGCATGACCATACTGGTCGTACTGACGTTTCTTTTCAGGGTCACTGAGTACAGCATACGCCTCTGATGCTTCCTTGAACTTTTTCTCTGCTTCCTGATCACCGGGGTTTGTATCCGGATGATATTTTTTGGCAAGAGCACGATATGCTTTTTTCAGAGTTGCTTCATCGGCGTTTTTGTCTACGCCAAGCACCTCATAATAATCTCGTTTTTGTTCTGCCATTTAGGGATCCTCCAAATTATACCTCGCGGAAGTCTCCGTCAATAATATCATCATTGGGAGCACTGCCTGCTTCTGCGCCTGTCGCACCGCTCATATCAGGACCTGCTGCACCTGCTGCGCCCTGCATGGATTCGTACATCTTTGTGAATACGCCCTGTGCACTGGTCATCAGTTTTTCTTTTGCAGCTTTCATCTCATCCAAATCGCTGTCGGACATTTCCTGATCTTTTGTTCTCTCAAGAATAGCCTTCAGAGCATCAACATCTGCCTGAACAGCAGCTTTTTCGTCTGCACTTACTTTATCGCCAACTTCTCCCAAAGCTTTTTCTGTCTGGAAAACGAAGGAATCGGCTTCGTTTCTTGTCTCAACTGCCTCTTTGCGTTTCTTATCCTTAGCTTCAAATTCAGCAGCTTCTTTTACAGCTCTTTCGATTTCATCATCAGACATGCTGGAGCCTGCTGTGATGGTAATGTGCTGTTCTTTACCTGTACCGAGGTCCTTAGCGGATACATTTACGATACCGTTTGCATCGATATCGAAAGTAACTTCGATCTGAGGGATTCCTCTGGGTGCGGGAGGGATTCCATCCAGTCTGAACTGTCCGAGAGATTTGTTATCTCTTGCAAACTGTCTTTCACCCTGAACAACGTTGATATCTACTGCTGTCTGGTTATCGGAATATGTGGAGAATACCTGACTCTTCTTTGTAGGAATTGTAGTATTTCTCTCAATCAGTCTTGTTGCGATACCGCCTGCTGTCTCAATAGAAAGGGACAGAGGAGTAACATCAAGCAGAAGGATTTCGCCGGCACCGGCATCACCTGCCAGTTTACCACCCTGAATGGAAGCACCGATAGCTACGCATTCGTCAGGGTTAAGAGTCTTGGAAGGCTCATGTCCTGTAAGCTGTTTTACTTTATCCTGTACTGCAGGGATACGTGTAGAACCACCAACAAGCAGTACTTTGCTCAGTTCGCTTGCAGAAAGACCTGCATCCTTCAGAGCATTCTGAACGGGGATGGCTGTTCTTTCAAC
>CAYRLN010000080.1:0-6649 GCA_964425065.1 uncultured Lachnospiraceae bacterium
CCACCTGAATAGCCGCAATAGGCTCCAGTGTCAGATTCGCCACGTGCAAATCGGCCTGTTCTACCGCTTTATAAAGACCGTCAACTACATCCTCCGGCAGGAAGGTCACAATAAACTCACCGCCAATGGATTTTGCCTTATGTCCTACTAAATTTCCGATGGGATAATGATTCATATAATAACGGACTGCGGAATGTCCGACACAGTAGAATTTCATATCCGTATCATTGCTTTTGCCCAGTTCCTCATAGGCATTCTCCACACCCATGGCCGAAAGCGCATACACATCTTCTTCTGTAATTTCTCTTTCTCCGGAAAGAACCTGCTCCACCTGTGTGGTAATGGTGCGAAGCACACGTCCTGCGGCAGCAATACATACTTCATGCAAAGGTTCCCCGATCGCTTCCTCCAGTTCTGCTTTTACCTTGGAAATGGTCTCCCCAACCTTGCCGATGTCATGAATTTGTCCGTCAATCATGGCTCTTGTCTCGTGCTCTCTGACACGCTGGGCAACCACTACAAAACGGTCTCCGTCTTTGTATCCTACGCTTCCCACAATGCTTCTTGTGCCGATATCAAGTCCAAATACTAATTGTTCTTTTCTTCTGATATATCCTGCCACGTGTATGCCTCCAGTCTTTCATCAATCTGTCTGTATGCATGTTCCAGCGAACCGCTGTTATCAATCACAAAATCACATTCCTTTCGGAATCCTTCTTCCGAAAGTTGTTTTTCCATAATTCCTTTTATCTTCGCGTCACTGTATCCCCGGCTTTCTTTCAGCCGTTTTTCCCTGACACTTTGGTCTGCATAGATGTACCAAAGTTCATCTACGATTTCTTTATATCCTGCCTCAATCAAAAGCGCTGCCTCGATAAAAAACAGTTCCGTCTCTCCCTTTTCTCTCGCAAGGTCAATGGCATTTTCCAAAAAGCTGCGGACAGCAGGATGAACGATTTCATTCACTTTTTCAAGCACCCTGTTGTCTGCGAAAATCTTTTCCGCCATTTTCCCTTTGTCAATAAAACCGTCTTGCTGTAAAACATCCCTGCCAAGCAAATCCACAAGAGGCTCATATGCCACTTGCCCCGGTTCCTTGACCTTGTGGGCCACCTCGTCTGCCAGATAAATTTCTGCATTATAATGCCTACGGATATAAGACAGTATTTCGGACTTACCGGCGCCGATACCACCGGTAATTCCAATAAGGCGCATCTTGTTACTTCGCTTCATACCAGTTTTCTCCTGTATGCAAGTCTACTTCCAAAGTTACCGCTAAATCTGCGGCACTCTTCATATTCTCCGCAAGGAGTTTCTTTACAATTTCCACTTCATCCTTTGCAGTTTCAATCAAAAGTTCGTCATGAACCTGGAGAATCAGTCTGGATTTCAGTCCCTGCTCCTTCAGCGCACGCCAAACCTTAATCATGGCAATCTTAATAATATCTGCCGCTGTTCCCTGAATTGGCGAATTCATCGCCACTCTCTCTCCAAAACTGCGTTGCATAAAATTACTGCTGGAAAGTTCCGGCACAGGACGTCTTCTTCCAAACATGGTTGTTACATAGCCATCTTTTTTTGCCTGCTCCACGGTGCTGTCCAAAAACACCTTAATGCCGGGATACGTAGCGTAATATTGGTCAATATAGGCCGCCGCTTCCTTCTTACTGATACTAAGATCCTGACTTAATCCAAAGGAACTGATGCCGTATACAATACCGAAGTTTACTGCTTTTGCATTTCTGCGCTGCAAATCCGTTACTTCTTCAAGGGGTGTATGGAACACCTTGGATGCCGTAATGCGGTGAATGTCCTCGTCCATGCGATAGGCCTCAATCAACTGTTCATCCCCCGACATGTGGGCTAACACCCTCAGTTCAATCTGGGAATAGTCCGCATCCATGAGCAGATAACCCTCTTTGGGAACAAACACTTTACGAATTCTTCGTCCCAGTTCCATCCGCATGGGAATATTCTGCAAATTGGGTTCTGTGGAACTAAGTCTTCCCGTCGCTGTAATGGTCTGATTAAAACTGCTTCGGATTCTCTGGTCCTCATCAATATAAGCCGCCAGTCCATCAGCATAGGTAGACTTTAACTTTGTCAGTGTGCGGTACTCCAAAATATCCGCCACAAAAGGATAGTCGGCTGCCAGTTTTTCCAACACATCCGCCGCAGTAGAATAACCGGTCTTTGTCTTCTTTCCACCGGGAATCTGCATCTTCTCAAATAAAATCTCGCCAAGCTGTTTCGGTGAATTAATATTAAAATTCTCACCCGCCGCTGTGTGAATGCTGTCTTCCAATTCAGCAATTCTACCGGTCAAAGCCTCCCCATAGTCTTTTAATTCCTCGGGGCGCACCATAACGCCTTCTTTCTCCATCTCATAGAGCACTAAAGACAAAGGCATCTCCACTTCATTCATCAGCGAAAGCATTCCGGTTTCCGCTAATTTATCTTCCAAAACCTTCTTTACTTTCCATGCCACATACGCACATCTGGAAACATATTCTACGCATTTTTCCTGCTCTTTATCATAGACCGCCGCCATAGATTCTTTTCCAAAAACTTCTCCCCGACCCGGAATCATCATGCCCAGGTGTTCCGAAGCAATGGTCTCATAATCATAATCGTTTTTCAGCGGATTCAGCAGATACGCTGCGATCAGAATATCAAAATAATTTTCCGTGTTCTCGCAATTCAGATAACAGTACTCTCGCTTTATATCAAAAACACTGATTCTGCTATCGACAGATAAAACAGTTAATTTATCGGAAAGATAATCCTCCGTCACAAAACCCTGTACGGGAACAAACCAAACTTTTTCTTCTCCCGCACAAAGAGCTACTCCCAAAAGTTTTCCGCCGGAAAGTTTCTCCGTCAAAGTTTTTCCATCTTCCTTTAACGTGAACAAACCAACTTCTTTCCCTGCAAGAGCCGCAAATACGTCCTCAACCTTGGAAAAATCTTCTACACATTCCATACGGTCTTTGAAATCATCCTGCCCCTGTACCGGCGCATCAAAACGGCTCAGCATATTTCTAAATTCCAGTTCTTTGCACAAAGCATATGCCTCCTGTGTAAAGAAACCTTCCGCCTTGGAACTCTCATAATCCAGTTCCACATCACTATCTGTTTTGATAGTAGCCAAAACCTTGCTTAAATCCGCAAGTTCTCTGTTTTCTATCAAAGTTTCTTTGATAGACTTTTTCGTGATTTCCCCGATATGCTCATAAATCCCCTCTATGGAACCATATTCCACCATCAGGGAAGTGGCAGTCTTTTCTCCCACCTTGGGTACACCGGGAATATTATCCGCCGTATCTCCCATAAGGGCTTTTAGTTCAATAAACTGCAACGGAGTAACCTGATATTTTTCAAGCACATCTGCCGCATAATAATCCTCTATTTCCGTCTTTCCCATTTTGGTCTTGGGAATCCGGATTTTGATGTGTTGGGATGCAATCTGCAAAAGGTCTCTGTCTCCGGATACAATGGAAACCTCCAGTCCTTCTTTTTCAGCCTTCTTAGCCAATGTCCCCAAAATGTCATCCGCTTCCAATCCCGGTTGTTCCAGAATGGTAATCCCCATTGCCTTCAGCATGTCCTTCATAACAGGAACCTGTTCCCTAAGTTCCTCCGGCATAGGTTTTCTGGTTCCTTTATATTCTGCATACATCTGATGACGGAAGGTAGGTGCTTTTACATCAAAGGCCACCGCCAGATACCGGGGTTTTTCCTCTTCCAAAATCTTAAACATAATATTTAAAAAACCGTAGACGGCATTGGTGTGAAGCCCCTTCGCATTGGTCAGTTCCGGAACTCCATAAAATGCTCTGTTTAAAATACTATGTCCATCTATTAAAACCAATTTTTCGTTCATGACTATTACTTCCTTTTATTTATTACAATAAAAAAATGTATGCAAGAATACCGATTGCAGCCAATGCCAACAGCAAAAAAGTAATCCCCATATACCTCACAGCGTTATGCCTTCTGATTCCCCGAAGTGCCGTTTCCATCCGTATATCCAATTCTTTCTGCAAATCAAAGGCACCACCCTCCACCAGACGTGCCATGCCTTCTGCAACCAAAAATTGAATCGTTAGTTCTTCTTTACATTCCTCACAGTTTTCCACATGGGAAACAAAAGTTTTTAATGCCTTATATTCCAGCTTGTTCTCGATAAAATCAGGTATCATTTTTTCGAATTCTTTACAGTTCATATACTGCCCCCATTAAAGCATATTAACAACAAACATACTTACATAAACTATACAACAATTTTGAAAAAAAGGCTAGAAAAAAGTGTCCCCTTAAGAGGACACTTTTTTACTGATTTTTTGCATTATTATTACTGCCAACATAATCAAAACTATAGCGGCAAAGATTCCCAACATCCCTTTTCCTAAAATCTGAAATGCGATACTTAATTCATTCCACATATTCATATCCTCCCTTTATAAATAAGCCGATACTAATTGTATGACAAGTCCTCCTGCCACTACCGACGCAATCTGTCCGGAAACATTGGCGCCAGCCGCATGCATGATGAGGACATTTCCGGGGTCTTCCTTCAGTGCCATCTTCTGTACTACTCTGGCAGACATAGGGAAGGCCGAAATACCGGCTGCACCAATCATTGGATTGATTTTCTTTTTCAAGAAAATATTCATCACTTTTGCAAAGAGTACTCCGCCAATCGTGTCAAACACAAAAGCGATAAGTCCGATTGCCATAATCATCAACGTTTGCACATTTACAAACCGTTCCGCCTGCATACTGAAAGAAATCGTGATTCCAAGTAACAGCGTAATCAAGTTCGATAAGTTTTCCTGTGCTGCCTCCGAAAGTTTACCCAATACGCCGCATTCCCTGATCAAATTGCCAAACATCAAAAAACCCACAAGCGCTATTGATGAAGGCGCAATCAACCCTACAATCAAAGTTACCATAATGGGAAACGCGATTCTCAGCCCCTTTGACACTTCTTCCCCTTTGTAATCCATACGGATTGTACGCTCTTTTTTTGTGGTTACCAATTTAATTGCAAAAGGCTGTACGATAGGTACTAATGCCATATACGAGTATGCCGCCACGGCAATCGGTCCGATATAATTTGATTTTAAGATTTGAGAAACCAAAATGGAAGTAGGGCCGTCAGCCGCACCGATAATACCGATTGCTGCCGCATCCTTCAAATCAAATCCGAGTGCCACTGCAATTATAATTGCAATAAAAATTCCAAGCTGTGCTGCCGCCCCAAACAAAAACATGATAGGTTTAGAAAGCAGCGGTCCAAAATCAATCATCGCTCCGATACCGATAAAAAGCAGTATCGGCATTGCTTCCGAAGCTTCAATACCCACTTCAAACAGCCACTGGATAATACCGTTGGTTTCCCCAACTCCTTCCAAATTTTGATTTAAAACTCCCGAAAAAGGAAGATTAACCAATATGGCACCAAAGCCCATGGGGAGTAAAAGCGCCGGTTCATATTCCTTTTTAATTGCCAGATAAATCAGCACTCCACCGACTATGTACATAACAATTTGCTGCAATGTAACACTCATAATGCCTTCATACAAAAATTCCATTTTTCTTCTCCTTCAAAGTAATTATATATATTTTTTTGTGCAATAAAGAAGAGACCTTTATTGCACAATATGCAATAAAAGTCTCGTCATTTCAATTTCCCGCGGAAGGAATATTCCGATGAACTCCCTTCGTACTGACGCAAAGAATTGCAATATCTTGCCGACTACTCCCTTTTATTTGAAAGCGTTAACTGCTTTTCTTTTTTGAGTTTATATTATTTTTTCTCTTTCGTCAACCCAAAAATGCTGACCATTGCGGACAATTTTACAGTAAATGCTTTCTCAGTTCTTCACCTGACTGACTGCAAAGATATGCAGGCGGAATATCAAACACTGTCTTGCAACCGCTCATGCCTTCCCGGTTCATTCTGTACGCCGCTCTCACATAAGCAGTGATAACAGAAGCCGTAAATTCAGGGTTTGAATCCAATTTCAAACTATACTCAATCAGATGTTTGTGTTCTTTGTTCATACCCGTAACACCACTTCTCAGTACGAAACCGCCATGAGGAATACCGCTGTGGTCTCTTGCCAATTCCTCCTCGGTAATAAAATGTACGGTGGTGTCATAGTCAGCAAAATAATTGGGCATATTCTTGATTTCCGCTTCGATTTTATCCAAATCAGCCCCTTCTTCTGCCACAACAAAACATTCTCTTACATGTTTCTGTCTGGTTGTAAGTTCCGGATTTTCACCTTTTCTTACTGACTCCAACGCTTCCTCCACAGGAATTGTATACTGCTTGCCATTTTTTACGCCTGCTACTCTGCGGATAGCATCGGAATGTCCCTGGCTAACGCCCTTGCCCCAAAATGTATAATCCTTACCTTCCGGAAGAATCGCATTTGCATAAAGTCTGTTCAAAGAAAACATTCCCGGGTCCCAACCTACAGAGATAATAGCTGTCTTTCCGCTTTCTTTGGCCGCTTTATCCACATTATCAAAGTGCTCAGGAATTTTGGCATGCGTATCAAAACTGTCAACCACATTAAAGTATTTTGCATACTCGGGAGTCTGAACAGGCAAATCCGTAGCACTGCCACCGCAAAGC
>CAYRLN010000081.1:0-6599 GCA_964425065.1 uncultured Lachnospiraceae bacterium
GGGAAAAGCCAATCAGGCCAACATCACCTATTCCTGCCCCCAGCTTGAGCCTATTTTGTCGCCTACTTACGGCTGTATTGTTTATCAGGAGCAGGTTATGCAGATTGTACGTGATCTGGGTGGCTATACTTTGGGACGAAGCGACCTTGTGCGCCGTGCCATGAGTAAGAAAAAACAGTCTGTTATGGAAAAAGAGCGTGCCAACTTTGTGTTTGGTAATGCGGAAGAGGGCGTGCCGGGCTGTGCGGCAAATGGTATCAGCGAACAGGTGGCAGGCCGGATTTACGAAGATATGATGGACTTTGCAAAGTACGCATTCAACAAATCCCATGCGGCTTGCTATGCAGTGGTCTCTTATCAGACGGCTTATTTGAAATATTATTATCCCGTGGAGTTCATGGCGGCGCTTATGACTTCAGTCATCGATAATCCGGGCAAAGTATCGGAATACATTTTGGTTTGCCGAAATATGGGCATTGAGATATTGCCCCCCGATATCAATCAGGGTGAGAGTGGTTTCTCTGTATCGGATGGTAAAATCCGATATGCGTTAACTGCCATTAAGAGCGTGGGCAGACCGGTAATTGATACCATTGTAACAGAGCGTCAGGAGCGGGGGCCTTACACGAACTTAAATGATTTTATTACCCGTGTGGCGGACAAGGACGTAAATAAGCGTGCCGTGGAAAACTTTATCAAAGCCGGTGCTTTGGACAGTTTGGGTGGAACCAGAAAGCAGTTCATGAGTGTGTACGTACAGATTATGGATCACATCCAAAAGGATAAAAAGAACAACCTGGCAGGTCAGATGTCTCTCTTTGACATCGTGTCCGAAGAGGAAAAGGATGACTTTGACGTAAAACTTCCCGACGTGGGAGAATATGCAAAGGAAATGCTTCTCGGATTCGAAAAGGAAGTACTGGGCATTTATGTCAGCGGACACCCCTTAGAGGCTTATGAGACTCTTTGGAGAAAGCAAATTACGGCAACTACGGCGGATTTTGCATTGGACGAGGAGACCAATGAAGTACGGGTACAGGATGGTGCAAAAGTAACTGTGGGCGGTATGATTGCCGACAAGACAATTAAATATACCAAAAATGATAAAGTTATGGCATTTATTACGCTGGAAGATCTGGTGGGAACAGTGGAAGTTGTGGTTTTCCCCAAAGATTATGAGCGTAACTCCGGGCTGCTGCAGGAGGATGCCAAAGTATTTATCCAGGGACGCGTTTCCGTGGAAGAAGATAAGGATGGAAAGGTGATTTGCGAAAAAATCATCTCATTTGACCAGATTCCCAGAAAACTTTGGGTGAGATTCCCGGATATGGAGACCTATCAGCAGCAGGAGAAAACGTTGTTTGACGCCATTGCCGATTCCGAAGGAAAAGACAAGGTGATAGTGTTCCTGAACAGCACAAAGCAGATGAAAGAACTTCCGGCCAACAGAAACGTGTGTGCCGACGAGACTTTGCTGGCAAAACTGGAGCAAATCTTTGGTAAGGACAGCGTAAAGGTGACGAATTAGCGACTTTTATGGATTTTTGTCGATATAATTGTGAAAAAAATATCAGAAAAATATTGAAAATCGTAAAGAAAAGGATTAAAATAAAGGCGTTAAATTAGGAAGATGAAGGAAAGTTTAGTAAAGTTTAGGAGGATACTGTTATGGCAGTAAAGACAATAGCAGTGCTGACAAGTGGTGGCGACGCTCCCGGAATGAACGCAGCGATTCGTGCGGTAGTGAGAACGGCCCATGCAAGAGGTTTGACCGTAAAAGGTATTGAAAGAGGTTATAGTGGCCTTTTAAACGAAGAAATTATAGATATGCCCCCTTTCTCTGTATCGGATATTATTCAGCGAGGCGGTACGATTTTGGGAACAGCAAGATGTCCCGAATTTGTAAATCCTGAGGTGCAGAAGAAAGGTGCTGAGATTTGCCGCAAACATGGTATTGACGGATTGGTTGTTATCGGTGGTGACGGATCTTATCGTGGCGCACAGGCATTGGCAAGACAAGGTATCAATGCGGTCGGTATCCCCGGAACAATCGACCTTGATATTGCATGTACAGAGTATACAATCGGTTTTGATACAGCCATTAATACAGCCATGGAAGCGATTGATAAAGTCAGAGAGACATCCACATCCCATGAGAGATGCAGTATCATCGAGGTAATGGGCCGTCATGCAGGTTACATAGCGCTTTGGTGCGGTGTCGCAAACGGTGCAGAGGATATTCTCCTTCCGGAGCGATACGATTACGATGAGCAGGCGATTATCAATAACATTATTGAAAAACGTAAAATGGGTAAGAAACACCACATCATCATCAACGCAGAAGGTATCGGACATTCCAATTCCATGGCAAAGAGAATCGAAGCGGCAACCGGTATGGAAACCCGAGCTACCATTCTCGGTCACATGCAGCGTGGAGGCAGCCCTACATGTAAGGACAGATATTATGCGTCCATCATGGGTGCTTACGCAGTGGATCTTCTCATTGCAGGTAAGACAAAACGCGTAGTTGCGTACCAGCACGGTGAATTTGTGGATTTTGATATTGAAGAAGCATTGGCAATGAAGAAGGACATTCCGGAATATTCCTATGAGATTGCAAAATTGTTGTCCAAATAATAGACAAACGAGCAAATATCCTGTAAAATTCTTGTATTGAGCAAGGGTTTTACAGGTTTTTTCATTTGAGGTGGAAAGATGATAAGTAGTACGGCAAACAGTCGCATCAAGCAGGTGGTTGCTTGGCAGACGAAGGCAAGAGAACGGAGAAAAGACGGTGTTTTTATTGTGGAAGGTATCCGCATGTATGAGGAAGCACCGGAAAACCGGATAAAGGAAACCTATGTTTCGGAAAAATTTTTGAAACAATTGCAGGGAGAAAAGGGAAAAGGACAGGATATTTTAAAGAAACTTCAAAAAACGGGATACGAAGAAGTGTCGGAAGATGTATTCTTGAAAATGTCCGATACACAGACGCCACAGGGAATTTTGTGCGTGCTGGAACGTCCAACCTATAATATAGAAGAAATGCTGCAAACAGAAAAGGGAAAAGCACCGTTATTGCTTGTTTTGGAGGATTTGCAGGACCCGGGAAATTTGGGAACCATTCTCAGAACAGGGGAAGGTGCAGGGGTGAATGGAGTGATTATGAGCCGGGATACGGTGGATATTTACAATCCCAAAACAATCCGCTCCACTATGGGGTCCATTTACCGCGTGCCGCACATATATGTACAGGATTTAATCCCCGTGCTGGATACGTTATCCCAAAATGGCGTACATACCTATGCGGCTCATTTGTCAGGGGAAACCTATTATAACGCCTTTGACTTTAAACAAGGGACAGCCTTTATAATAGGGAACGAAGGCAACGGACTGAAAAAGGAGACGGCAGACAGGGCAGAGAGTTATTTGAAAATCCCCATGGAGGGAAAAGTGGAATCCTTAAATGCTGCCATGAGTGCAGGATTACTGGTATACGAGGCGCACAGACAGCGATACAGTTAAATTATGGAAAGTAGCGGGAGCGGCATAAGGAACTGCAAAAACGGACAAAATAGGGAGGATAAATAGAATGAAAATCGGATTTATTGGACTTGGAAACATGGCAACAGCCATTATTGGCGGAATGCTGAAAAAGGGAGTTGCACAGGGCAAAGATA
The DNA here is from genome assembly GCA_964425065.1 of uncultured Lachnospiraceae bacterium. Taxonomy (GTDB): domain Bacteria; phylum Bacillota; class Clostridia; order Lachnospirales; family Lachnospiraceae; genus Acetatifactor. The sequence goes on from CAYRLN010000081.1 coordinate 3,681, forward strand.
TTGTCGGTTCAGATAAGTCGGATGTGATGATGATTAAGGCACACACCCAGTACGGAATCGGAACCGTTGCAACCAATAAGCAGGTGGCAGAACAGGCAGATTATCTGTTTTTGGCAGTGAAACCACAGTTTGTGGGAGAAGTTTTAAAGGAAATTGCAACAAGTGTATCTGAAAAAACCGTAATTATCAGTATTGTGGCAGGAAAATCCATTGAATGGCTCACCCAGATGCTTGGAAAAGAAGTGAAAATTGTGCGTTGCATGCCGAACACTCCGGCAATGGTCGGAGAGGGCTGTACTGCAATGTGTCCCAATGGTTTGGTTACAGATGAGGAGAAAGAAACGGTAAAAAAACTTTTGGGCTCTTTTGGAACAGTCAGTGAAGTTGCCGAAAATTTGATAGATGTAGTAGTGGGCATCAGCGGAAGTTCACCGGCTTATGTATTTATGTTTATTGAGGCTATGGCTGATGCGGCAGTGCTTGCAGGAATGCCCAGAAAACAGGCCTATGAAATGGCAGCCCAGGCAGTGCTGGGAAGCGCGAAAATGGTGCTTGAGACGGGAAAACACCCCGGCGAACTGAAAGACATGGTTTGCTCCCCCGGAGGAACCACAATTGAGGCGGTAAGGGTGTTGGAAGAGATGGGTTTCCGCGCAGCGGTTATTGACGCGGTGGATGCCTGTATTGAGAAGTCTAAGGAACTCTAAATAAACGTTATTTCGACAAGTTGACAAAATAACAAACTTTTGATATTATAGCCTCCGTAGCTATTTTTAATAATTGTAACAATTTTGTAATATTCTTGCGAAACTGTATATACTAGTAGTAAGAATAGACGGAGGTAAATTTTATGACAAGAAGCAGAAAGCTGCTTATGTCTGTGGTGGGCGTTGTGCTCAGCGTGCTTGTTTTTTTCAGCACAGACATAAGTGCAGAAGCTAGCGGTTATGATTCCTACCTGGATATCCTCAATGGGGGTATCGCTGCAATCTTAGATCACACAACGACGGATTGCTCTGCCATTATCACAGAGACAACCGAGAAGTTGAACTTGAATTTGGACTCTGCAACAGAAGAAGAGGAACAAGAGAAAGTTTACAAGCTGGTCATGGCAAATGTAAAAAGTTCGTTGAACGTAAGAGTGGAGCCCAGTTCAGATGCAGAAAAAGTTGGTAGGTTATATAAGAACTGCGGTGGTGTCATCCTGGAAAGAAAAGATGGATGGACCAAGATTCAATCCGGTAACGTAGTAGGTTGGGTAGATGACAAATTCCTTTTCTTTGATGAAGAGGCGGAAGCCCTGGCGGCAAGTGTAGGTGTTCCTGTGATAAAGGTAAACACGGCAGTGTTAAATGTCCGCAAAGAAGCAAGTTCCGAGGCGGAAGTGTTAGGACAGATTACCCTCAACTATCAGACCGAAATTCTTGATACAAATACGGAAGGCTGGATCCGTATTAACTATGACGGCCAGGCGGGCTATGTAGTAGCGAAGTACGTTGACATAGAGTTCCAACTTGATGCCGGCGAGACAATGGCTGAGATTAAGAAGCGTGAAGCGGAAGAAGAAGAGAGAGCACGTTATAAACAGTATAATGCGGTTGAGTACGATGAAGAAACGTTGACACTTTTGGCGGCACTGATTCATTGCGAAGCCCGTGGAGAGTCCTACGAAGGACAGGTGGCTGTGGCATCGGTGGTTATGAACCGTGTAAGAAGCAGTCGTTTCCCGAATTCAATCCAAGACGTTATTTATTCACCCAGACAGTTTACACCGGCTTGTGATGGCACGCTGGATGCGGTCCTGGCAAACGGTTACATTCAGGCAAGCTGCTATGAGGCGGCCCGGGAGGCACTTTCCGGATATTCCAACGTAGGTGACAGACTTTTCTTTAGAACTAATAATGGTAGAACCGGTTTGGTTATCGGCAACCATGTATTCTACTAAAACAAAAACAAATGACAGAAGGCGTTTTCCCGGAGGGAGACGCCTTCTTTTGTGGGAATCTGAACGATAAAGGTATTTATAGTGCGAAGAAAAGCATTGAATGGAATTTCTATGTGTAGTAAGATAAATGTAGCAAACAAATTTAATTAATAAGAGAAGGGGGTATGGAGATGGGCATATTTTGGTTGATACTTTTGGTGATTTTAATTATCATTGAACTTATGACCATGGCGTTGACTACTGTATGGTTTGCGGGCGGAGCGTTAGTAGCGGCAATCGTAGCAGGATTCGGCGGTTCCGTCGGGTTACAATTGATAGTGTTCGTTCTCGTTTCACTGATTCTGTTGATTTTCACAAGACCGGTTGCGGTAAAATATTTTAATAAAGACCGCACAAGGACAAATTCAGAAAGTCTTGTGGGAAAACAAGCAATAGTTATCAGTGAGATTGACAATATAGAAGGCATTGGACAGGCAACGGTAGGCGGTCAGGAATGGACAGCCAGAAGTGTGGACGATGCGGTAAAACTTCCGGTAGGGGCTGTGGTGTATATTAGAGCAATCGACGGAGTAAAACTAATTGTCGAAGAGAAAGAAATGCAGCAAAGTGAGTAAATAATTAAAAGAAAAGTGAGGGTTTAATATGGAGTTCGTTATTATTGGTCTTATTGTTTTATTGTTATTGATTTTTGCGTCCTGCATCAAGGTCGTTCCTCAGGCACAAGCTTATATTTTAGAGCGTCTGGGAGCTTACCAGGCAACCTGGTCTGTAGGTGTTCACATCAAGATTCCGTTCGTTGACAGAGTGGCAAGAAGAGTAAATCTGAAAGAACAGGTGGCAGATTTCCCGCCCCAGCCCGTTATTACAAAAGATAACGTTACGATGAGAATTGATACAGTCGTATTCTATCAGATTACAGATCCGAAACTTTTCTGTTATGGTGTTGCGAACCCAATTATGGCGATTGAAAATCT
>CAYRLN010000082.1:0-6556 GCA_964425065.1 uncultured Lachnospiraceae bacterium
ATAATTCCCCTAACAGTTTTGCCTCCTTTTCATAATCCCCTGCCGGAACTAAAACTGCCAATTGGTTCACATTTCCAAATTCCGTATTTACCATATGTACCGAATACTTATTGTCACTCATCTTGGTGAAGGTAATACTGTTTTGGTCATACACATACTCTGTCTTGGAAGAAATAATACAGCCGATAATAACCACAACCACGAAAATAGGCGGAATAATATATCTGGTAGAAACACAGAATTTACCCACCGCCGTAATCTTGGGCACAAAATTTTTATGATGTGTCTTATCAATTGCCTTGGAAAAGGTAAGTAAAATACCGGGCATCAATAAAAACACGGTAAGCAAACTGATAAATATTGCCTTCGCAAGCACAATACCCATATCAAAACCGATTCTAAACTGCATAAACATCATGGCAACCATACCGGATATTGTTGTCAAAGAGCTGGAAGAGATTTCGGGAATTGCTTTACTCAGCGCCACAATGACCGCCTCTCTGGCATCCTTCGTCTCATGCTCCTCCATAAAACGGTGACACAAAATAATTGCATAATCTACCGCCAACGCCAACTGCAATACAATGGCAACGGAATCCGTCACAAAACTGACAGAATCAAACCAGTAGTTTGTTCCTTTATTTATCAGTGCCGCCGTCACAAATATCAAAAGAAAAACAGGAATCTCCGCATAAGTCCGGGAGGTAAACAGCAACACTGCAATAATAACGCAGCCTGCCATAATCAGGATTTTCAGCATATCTTTGTTTAAATCATCGGCTTCACGCTCGGACAAGCCCACATCCGAAGAAAAGTAAACATCGTAGTCTTCCAGACTGTTTAAAACTCCTTTTAGATAATCATAGGTCTGCTCATCATTACTTCCGCCCTCCAGCATTACCGTAAAGAGAGCCTCCATATCATGGTAGTGTTTTTCCGTGTCGTCAAACTCTACCATGCAGACCCCTTCCATGTCCCCTATCTGGTCCGCAATTTTTTCTGCTTCTTCATAAGTAATGTTACACACCATGATTCTGGCAGAGCCGAAAGTGACAAACTCTTCGTTCATCAAATCCATACCCTGCCTGGTTTCTGTATCCTCATTCAGGTATACTGTCAAATCATTATTTATCTTGGTTGCGTTAAAAAATATTACGCAGTGAATTCCCATCAAAATAAAAAGCAAATAAATTGCTTTTCTCTTATCCACTATAAACGTAGCCATCTTCATCATAAAGGACTGATTCTTCTCTTTTGCCATAATTCCTCCGAAGTCGATTTATAGATTCCTGTTTTTTAATAAACAACTGTTGATTTTCTCACAATCTTAGTTTATAATCCAAAAGTACCAGATGGCAATATGCAATTTATTTTCATCTGTGCGTTAATCAACACTTGATTCTATATTTGTTTATTATTTTATTTAGGAGAATCTATGAAAGAAGAAAAAATGGATCGCAGAGTCCGGAAAACCAGAGCTGTTTTAGGTGATGTATTCATGAAATTATTGTCGGAAAAAGACTTAAAAGACATTTCTGTCAAAGAATTAACCGAACTGGCAGATGTGAACCGCGGAACCTTTTATCTGCATTATACTGACGTCTACGATATGCTGGACAAAATCGAAATGGAACTGTTTGAAGAATTCAATCAAATATTAGATAAAAACCTGCATCAAAATACAGTATCGCTATATGGTCTGTTCAAAGATATTTTTGATTATCTGCAGGACAATAAAGATGCCGCCAAAGTACTCATGGGTCCCCACGGCGACCTGGCTTTTATTAACCGCATGGAGGACCTTGTAAAAGTACGTTTGAAAAATATGCCGGAACTGATTGCTCCCATCCGGGACGACTTTGAATTTATCTATGCTTTCGTCGCCTCCGGATGTATCGGAGTCATCGAGAACTGGTTGAATAGCGATCACCCTTCTTCTCCCGATGCCATTGCCAAACAATGCAGTGATTTGATTATTCACGGTCTGCCCAGCATTCTGGAACTACAACTGTAGGCCGAGTGCTAACAGTTTGGGGCAGCATTTTATTACTTTTTTTTGCAACTTATCCGTCATACCCTTTTTCTGAAAAACCAACAAGTTCCCAACCAAAAATTGTTTGAACTATTTAATTTGTAGCATAAATTGGGGCAATTTGCATTTTCCTATTGCAAATCACCCCAATTTTATTTTTCTCTATTTTGCAAGTCTTCTTTCAGATTTTAAAACCCGTTTTTCCACGTCTGGTACTAACGTCCTAAACTGTGGATTCCCTACGCAACCTGATAATTTTCCGCCTGGGAATGGAACAATTTATAATACAAACTATCCGTCTTTTGCATCAGATTTTCATGGGTGTCAAAGTCAGCCACTTTTCCGTTTTCGATAATCAAAATACGGTCACAGAACACGCTGCTGCTCATGCGGTGGGAAATATACAGTGCCGTCTTATCTTCTACCAGTCCGTTAAACTTCTCATAGATTTCTGCCTCGGCTATGGGGTCAAGGGCACTGGCCGGCTCATCTAAGATTACAAGGGAGCCTTCCTTGTAAAGCGCCCTGGCAATGGCCACCTTCTGGCTTTCACCACCGGACATCTCGATACCCTTTTCATCATATTCCTTACCAAATCTGGAATTTACACCCTCCGGCAAATCAGCAACCTTTTCCTGTAAGCCTACTTCCTCAATCAGCCGTGCGATTTTTGCTTCATCTGCGCCGGCTTCCTTACAGGAAATATTCTCACCGATTGTGTAGTTAAACAGCCGGTAATCCTGAAATACTGCTGCCACGGTTTCCATGTATTGCTCATAATCATAGTCATAAATACTTTTTCCGTTAATTAAGATTTCTCCGCTGTCCACCTTATACATACGGCAGATCAGTTTTACCAGGGTGGATTTTCCGGCACCGTTTAAACCTACGATAGATATTTTCTCCCCCTGTTTTAAATCAAAGGAAATATTCTGAAGCACCGGCTTTTCACTGCCGGGATAGGTGAAGGTTACATCCTTAAACTCGATTGTCTTAATGCCGCCCTCCAGTTTTTCCTTTCCCGAAACCAAACTTTCCTCTTCCAGACTCATAAACTCCATATAGGGCTCCAGATAAGAGAGCATCATCATGGTACCAATTACACTTTCACCCACACTGCGCATGGAAGTGGAAAAATTGATTGCCGCAGATACATACATGGTCAGGGACCCGATGGAAATCTGGGGTCCAAGGCTTAACGCCCCAATTTTTGTTCCCAGAGTGCGGAGTCCCACGTACAGATAGCAGAACGCTGACACCAGATCATTGATAAAATTCATTCCGCCCAGACATTTACCGGATACCTTGGAATACTTTTCGAACATATTGCAAGTTTCTTTGGTATACTGCATAATCCGCCCGGAAATCATATCCGCCATATCGTACAGCCTGCAATCCTTCTGCACATTTTTATCGTAACCCAGGTTCATATAGTAACCAAATTTCCGGTTGATGGGAATCAGTTCCTGAGAAAACTTTACCTGATAATCGGACATTCCTTTGTAAAAGAGCAGCATTGCAACAAGGGCTACAACTAAAGCGATAATCAGTACCGGACCTAAGGTTGCCATAATGGCAATCAGTCCGCCGAGAGTGATAACCCCGGTCAGCACTTCAAAGATACCATGAACCAAATTAATGGTTGCCCCCTGATTGGTCACTGCAAAGGTTGCCCTCTCCTTCAAATCCAGATAATAAGGATTTTCCAAATAGGAGTATTCCAGATTCATAATCTTAGTCGCCATAATCTGATTCATTTTGTGGAATACCACAGTCTGTTTCACAGCCAGGTATTTATTCAGCGTTCTCTCTGCCAGCTTCATAAGCACGTTGTTTGCTACAATCAGCCCACCCCAAAGAAACAGCATCTCAAGGTCTTTTGCCCCCATCAGTTCCTCAATCAGAAATTTGGGCAAGATAATATTCAAAAACAATTGCGCGCTGGAACGCAGGGAACTGAGTACCAAAAGAACCACATAAACCGCATCTGCTTTCCATACCAACTTCATAAAATGTGCTATTTTCTTCATCTTTTCACTCCTAAGCCACATCCTCAGGATTTTCCTGATAATATTTTCCTTGTATCGTAAACATTTCGTAATAATGGCCTTTCTTCGCCATCAGTTCCTCGTGACTGCCGTATTCCTTAAGGCCATCTTTATCAAACAATGCAATCTTGTCACAGAACTTGGTACTTGCCAGCCTGTGGGAAATGTAAACCGCTGTTTTTCCTTCTACCAGAGTGCTGAAGTTTTCATAAATTTCCGCCTCCGCCAAGGCATCCAAAGCTGCCGTGGGCTCATCCATGATAACCATGTTGGCATTTTTATAAAGGCCCCTTGCAATAGCCAGTTTCTGCCTTTCTCCGCCGGAAAAGTCGGTGCCTTCTTCATCGATAACTTTCAGCATCATCTGGTCCAGACCTTTTTCAAAGCCTGCCACCTTATCCCAAAGTCCTACCTTTTCCAAGGCTTCTTTCACTCTAAAGTCATCTACGTCTTCCAGTTTGCATGCCACGTTTTCCCTAATATCGAAAGCGAGTACATTGACTTCCTGGAATACCGCCGAGAACATGCTGTAGAGTTCCTCTTTTCCGTACTGTCTGATTTCCGTTCCGTTGATGAAAATCTGTCCTTCTGTGGGCTCGTATAATCCTGTCATCATCTTCACAAGAGTAGATTTTCCGGCGCCGTTTACACCGACAATAGCCAACCGTTCGCCTTTATGTATGATAAAATTCAAGTCCTCAAATACATTTACATCGCTGCCCGGGTAACGGAAGGTTACATGGTCAAATACGATTTCAAGAGTGCCCTCCGGCTTTTTCGTCGTTCCTTCACCGGTTGTCAGGTTGCTGTCTATCAATCTGAAATAATCCGCCACATACTGTCCCTGATTGGCTATCATACTGATGTTATCCCCCAGAAGCAAAAGAGACGCCATCAGACTTGTAATGGCAGACACATACATAGAAAAGGAACTGATTGCCATTCCGCCATATGCCTGACTGATTAGTATACCGTACATTACTACGTTGGTGATAAGCAAAGTTCCCAAGCATAAGAAGCTGAGTAAATACTCTCTGCTACGCAGTTTTTGCAAAATCTTTTTCAGCGCACCTATCTCTGCATCATAGTTTGCCATAATCCGGTTTTTCAAATGGTAGATACGGATGTCCTTACCATAAGAAAAATCATGGGTTGTATTATGAAAATAATTTATTTTTCGGTTTGCCGCGGAGGTTTCTTCTTTACAGTTATACTCATTTTTATAATTTAATTTTCCAACCCACATGGTAACTGCCACATGGAGACAGAGGCAGATTAAAATGACGGGATGCAGGTAACCCACCAGCAGAAACATGCCAATAATCGTAAGTGCCTGGGCGGGAAGTTTGTACATTCTTCTGTAAATCCCCTCCACCCCATCATTGTTATTATTGCAAGAGTTCATTGCTTTTTCATATTCTTCATAAAAATGAGCATCCTCAACATGTTTGTAATCCATTCTCAAAAGTTTTCCTATCTGATCCTCCAGATAGTTCATTCGCAGATGAAGCAGTCTCGCATCGATTACACTTTGCAGATATACCATCACCCAACCAACCGGTCCCGCAGTCAGGGTATACGCCAGCATTGCAAGCAGGAGTGTGGTCCCTGCATTTGCGCCGCCCTGCTCCAGTGCCCCGATGGCAATCTTCGGTAAGAATACCGCAAAGAAAGGATAAATTGCCGCTGCCAAAGTATAAATGGCAATCAGCCCTATGGTTTTCTTATCCCGTTTTGCCAGTACCTGCATCATACGTTTTAGGACAGGCATGAGTTTGATTTTTTCTTTGGAAGTTTTGTTTTTCACTTCCTTATTTTCTTTCTGGTTTTCCATTTGATTGTCCTTCATCTTTTTCCTCGTCCCGGCAAGGGACACTCTCCTCATTTATTTGCCTTTGGAAATGGCCTTGTTTCTTATGTTTCCTATTATACAAATTTGTTTTTAAATGTATATAGGTTAAAGGCAAGTGGTAATTGCCATGGGGTAAGTGGTAAAAATTGGGGTGTAAACGTGCAGTATATGATGTGATAAATGGTAAATTGGGGGGTAACAGTTCCACAAATTGGGAGTTGTGGGGATGAAGATGATATCAAGAAAATAAGGTGAAGTTACAGTAAAATTTGGGCGTATAGTAGGAGAAACGGTCAAGTAACATCCAAATTAGCTCTGACTTTTGGGCGTAAACTATAGCAGATTGATGTTTTACGCCCAATTAGTTGAAGGTGGCAAGCAACCTAATTCGGCTCATCTGTGCATGGCTCAAAGCAAACGCGACAACTCCCAATTTGTGGTATTCCTATATAACTCCACTTTTTTACCTTGAACTCTCTCCCTAAAAATGAACAAAAAAAATGCCCGAAACCTTTTCGGTTTCCAGCACTTCTTCAGGGTTGGGCTATTCAAAAAGTTTAACTTTTAGCAAATAGTCAACAGCTCGTAGGGGAATCGAACCCCTGTTTCCGCCGTGAGAGGGCG
>CAYRLN010000083.1:0-3338 GCA_964425065.1 uncultured Lachnospiraceae bacterium
ATCGCACCCGATAGTATCACAACCGTTGCCTTATTTCTGATACACATTCCGACCGCATACAAGAACAGAACAATAATGACACCGATGCACACCCTGCTAATAACAAGCGTACCTATGGCTTCTCCAACAGTAAGATTATAAATACAATTTCGAAACTGGGAAACAGATTGTATCGTTCTGCCTAAATCCCCATAACCATACATATTCCCTAGCAGAGCCACAGAAGACAGCTCCTGTAAAAACACATACACTGCTGTCATTGCTACTAATACGCTTAATTTTGCAAATCCCAAAGGAATATGCCCTTTATAATTTCCCTTTAATAACAAAAGCAATCCCTTATCCCGTTCCAAAAAAAGAACGCAATAAGAAAGCACCGCTAAAAATACCAGTGTAAATAAAATACTTCCGTCATATCTTACAAGTTGTCGCACCCCATAACAATTATCCGCCTCCAAAATAATGTCTTTTTTGGTGGCATAGTCTTCGCCGGTTTTCCACAAATTACGATAAAGATAACTGTCCCGGTTTTTGTATAGTGAGGTACCACTCATCTTCTCAGCCCTTGTGTTCATTTCCTGTATAAACTCTGAATAAGAACTGATATAGTTGATCTGACCGTCCAGATTGCTTTGATAATATCCATTGATATCCGCAGATTCCTCTCCCTGTTGAAACAGTAAATAGTTTTCTTTCTGCTGATATACATAAAAAAACTCACTGTTTTGCTTTTGATACACAAAAAGAGTAATCATATTGGCAATGATAAGTAGTCCAAACACTGCCAAAAACAATTTACTTTTTAGTAGTTTTATAAATTCATATTTAACTAATCCCATACCCCACTATTCTCCAGGATTATATTTTATCTCCACCGGTTCATTGTCCGCTCCATTGTAATTTCCGATATTGTCTTTCTCCCATTTCAGTATACTGAACTCATCTGTTTCAGAATTTGTCATCATCACGTATTGCACATCTTTATCTCCCATGGGTCTTGGCCAGAACCGGTCATAAGATATGGTATACCAGTCAACCAATTCCAGATTTTCATCATACACCCAGTAAGTCTTTGGACCCTCTTCATACTCCATGCTTACCGTAATATCATTGGTTAGATAAAGATACTTTCCATCTGTATAAACAGTATGTCCTTGCGGCACATCTTCCATAAATATTTCTACATTGGAGCCATCCAAATCGGCTATATAAATGTTCCCGGGTGCAAGATATCCCTGCCTTTTATCAAATACCCCAAAGATAACTCTGTCATTCCAAAACATACCATTATTTTGAGCCTGCTGGTAGTTCTCAATCCCCTCTATGGTTAGTTCCGTCATCTTCTTTGTGTTAACATTAAAAACATACTCTTTATATAATTGGTATTCGTAAACATTTTCTACCGTAAGTTCCACATCTACATCTTCATACGCACGCACATTCAGATATACATAATTCCCATACGCATGAGGATCACCAAAACCCTGCACCCAATAACCGGATAAATCCTCTGTCTGACTGTAAAGCACGGAAGGTTTCTTAACTACCCCTGTTAACGGAAGTTCACTAAAGGTATACAGTTGCCACATTTCTTCCTCCCCGGTATCAGGGTCTTCCAACGTTGTCAGGACATAATCCGTATAATAAAAAACGCCCCGGTGAATCATCCATTTATCTACAAAGACACCTTCCTCCCACTGGTATACCAGTTCCTTTTGCGAGCCATCTGCAGACAGTCGATACAACTCATCCGAACCAAGACCATAGTCACACTCAAGATAGTAAATATTTCCGTCATAGTAACTGATACAAAGTATCGCCTGCGGGCCACTAATGTAGGCATTGCAGGAAGATATTTTCTCTAAGTCTGTCTCCTTGTCATGCAGACAGTCTGCCTTATTGCACAAAGGAAGGAGGATGTCCGAGGTTTCATCCATGTAGTATATATAATTACCCGCCGCTACATAATAAACTCCGTTTTCCCCCTTCTGAATGTTTGCAGCATTTACAAAGCCACCGGTTTGCATATACTGATAGTCCTGCCCCTCGATATAGGTATCCGGCAGAGTTTCTTTCCTACATGCTGTAAAAAGCATCATAAGAACCATAATCAACAATACTAACTTAAATCTCTTTTTCATAATTATCTCCCACAGCCCTACACCCCAAAAGTGTCCCCTTTCGAAAACACTTTTGAGGCTTACTGTATTATGTTAAAAGCTTCTTAGTTCGTTCTGCCGTCTGTCGATATGCCAGACCAAGTATAACTTCCCCATTTAACACTATGTACCCCTTTAGCACCACAAACATCTGTTGTTACCTTTGTCTTCGTTGCGGTAGCAGACACTCCACCCGCGGAACTGGTTGCAGAAGCAGTATCTGCATGCAATTCAATACCATCAAGCGCGTAAGCTATCGCACTCACAGAAATGGTGCCGCCACTTCTGGGAAAAGAGGTAACTGCCGTTGCACTGGTAGCATTATAGGACACTCTGCCGGAAATATCCGTTCCATCAATTGCTCCCGTTGCTGGAACACCTGCTGATACCGACACCACATTTCCTAACAGTAACACTGTACTTAACATAATCCCTGCTAATTTTTTCGTTCGTTTCTTCATTTTTTGCTTCCTCCTTTTAAAAAATAATTTGTTGTCAAGTTAACTTGCCGTTCAATTATATCTTAGATATTCATGGATTTTTATACCAAAACAGGACTTTTTTATTTTTTTCCTATGGTATAAAATAATTTTTTCTTTCGTGTTAACTTCTTTAAACAACCATTTAAGGAGGTATCTTATCTATGAGAAACTTAAGAAAACTTATTGCAACCCTATTACTTGCATTTGTTGTATTTTGCAATGTAGCCCCTGATCCAAGTCCTTCAACTCTCGTTTGTGGTAATGAATCCGAAATGGAAACTAACACTAGTAGGGATAACTTTATTTGCTAATTCAGTCTCTCCCCATATCTTTCAAAGTAATGCTTTTCTAAAACATTAACTAAAGAATTTCTTTTCATCAAAACTAAAATATCATATGCCTGCCGGTAAATTTCACGGCAGGCTTCTTTTTCTGCCCCTTTCTTTTCCTCTGCGTAAGTTTTCCGCATGCGGTAATCGCCTAATTGTGATCCTTTTTTGCATTTCAAACAAAACCGGATTCCATATTCACACATTTCTACTGCTTCATCTAATCGGTTCTCCTGTAAATATGATATGCAAAGATTTTGAACCAAAAGTGCAATGCTGGCATAATGATATTCCTCCTTGACTTTACTGTTTAAAAAAGATTTCAGCATACTCTCTCGCAGAAATATCGCCTCTTTCTTTTTACCCTG
>CAYRLN010000083.1:3348-6553 GCA_964425065.1 uncultured Lachnospiraceae bacterium
ACCCTGATAATCATACATTAGTGCTATATTATTTAAAATGGTTACTTCCATTTTGCTGAGTGCTGTAAAGTTAATATTTTCCCATTTCAATTGCTTTTTGGTAATTTTTAGAGCCTCTATGCAACGTTCTAAGGATTCTTCTATTGTTATCCGATTATGTAATCTGTCCAAAAAGGTGTCCATATACAAAATATATTGCTTATTTTCCGCGTAATCCTCGTTCAAATAGTCTTTTATTTTCTGGTAAGCATCCTCCATCTTCTCAAAGTTTTTCTCATGCCCATATCTTGCTATCTTTCTCTCTAATTCCAAAAGTGCAAAATCATCCGTTACAATTCTCGTACTACAGATATCTCGATTTATGCTCAAATATTTTTTCAAACTGTCAAATGTCGTTTTCTTTGGCTTATATTTCCCTGTTTCAATCCGGGATATGGTCTTGTAATCCATATCCAGATTTTCGGCCAATTTTTCTTGCGACAAATTCACTGCCTTGCGTTCTTGTCCTACGAGTTCTGAAATCAGAAAAGTATCTGTCTGACGATAGTTTTCCCATATTGAAATCTCACTCTCCGGCATATACTCTTGCCCGTATTCCGCATATATTTTCATAAGGGAATCATACATCCGGCTCCACTTGGCACAACTTTCCTTCTTTAAATGCTCTTCACAGATAATCCGAAATTTTATAAGTTGTGGCAAATGTAACAACATTCCGTTATCAGTCAATAAATCAATTCCTCTTTTACACAGTTCATAAGCTGCACTATAATTTTCCCTTTTAATATATTCTTTTGCAAAGAGCCATGCTGCTTTTGTGTATACATTTGCACGGACCTCTTCGTCTCTGTAATTATATTCTATATAATTGGTTACTACACCCGAATATCCGCTAATATCTGTTTTTTCTATATCTGCACGTAATTTCAGCCACATCAGCACGAGTATAATTTCTTCTTCGCCAAGAACATATTCCCGTAAGTCTTCCAATCTGTTCAAATGCATTGTCTGGTTCATAGCCAATTCTATGTTTTTTAGGCTCTTCTCACTGTCATGATAGAACTTCTCATCTATCACGGCTCTGTATTTATATATATACTGAAGGTGTAATGGTTCTGTGCCCTCCCGATAATTTTCGTATTCCAAAAGGAGTTTCTCCGCATCACAGAATAAACCATGCATGATGCATTGTTCAATTTGTTCCCGTAAGCAGATAATGTTGTAGGAGTTTTCATCATATAAAAATTCTAACTTGTTTATAGAACTTCCCAACCGCTCAACTATTCTTTCTAACACAAAGTAATCAGGCAGTCTTTCCCCTCTTTCCATTCTTTGAATAGTTGCAGTTGTACACACTCCCTTTGCCAAATCTTCCGCTTTTATCTGTCGTTGTTTTCGTTGGCAATATATCATTTTTCCTAACGTTTCTCTTTGCATGTAATTTCCCCTTACAAAATTTGATTTTAGTCTACTTTTATGATGCCACACAAATTTAGAAATATCAATTGCTCTATGGGACACGTTTGTTAAAAAAAGAGTAGTAAGGAATTTATCCCTACTACCCGATTTCTATTCTTCCGTATCCGGTTTCTTTTTAAACACAAATAACTTACTGATAATGTAATTTCCAATCATAACAAGTACAGATACAAAAATCTTTGAAAATGCCTCGTTGATATGCATAACGTTTACCATAAGAATCATCATGACTACATCCAACACCCACGTGGAAACCCTTCCACCGGAAAACTGTAAGAACTCTTTCATCATGTTTGGCTCTTTACTCTTGAAAACAAAAATGCGGTTCATAAAATAACCAAATATAACACCTACTACCCAGGATATAACACTGAGAGCCGTGTTCTGCCAAACTATCTGTGCATCCAGGATGGTATACGCACAGGCAAACCATGCACCCCAGGATACAATTGTATTTGCTACACCTACAAACAGATAGTTTACAATTTCCTCGTATTTCAGATATAGGGCTTTTATTTTATCAATCATACTTACACCGCCTTTCTCAAGCACTTTAATAACTTTACTATGATTAAGCGGCCTTGTCAACCGGGCGGACTACCCCGCAAGCTATCATTGCTCCTGCATTTCCGGAAGGCTGGGTATGAAAATCATCCGGCTGTAAATGAACAATAACCGTCCGTCCCAGAATCTCCCTAACAGAGAATCTGTCCGTCAAAAATGCGGAAACGGCATATCCATTATTTCCTAAAAGGGGCGGTAAATCTCCTGCATGATAAGGGTGTTCGCAGCCCTCCGGGTTGAAATGTCCCAGTGCATCTGCAAAAGGCATTTCAGCACTTCCACTACAGTTTCCACCCGTATGAATGTGAAAACCGAAAAAAGAGCCTTGGCATTTGCCCCCATTTGATGTTACCGGAAGCCCCGTGACCTCCGCAGCTACAACCACTCCCCTTCCGGTTTGATAGAAACGCACCTCTCCGCTTATCCGGGGATAATCTTTATTCCCTTTCAGTATTGCCACCGCTTGGGGCCTTCTGTGAAAAATTTCATTTAAATTAGTAACCTGTTCGTAATATTTTTCCTCACTAAACATATTTATATTACCCTTCTATTTTCAGATAATACAGTATATGCTCATATATCTTCCGGTTTCATGTGAAGCATCTTGGTTTTGCAATGTCCTCTCCTATATGCCTACCCTTCAAATTTTCGACTTGGGTTTTTCATCTTTAATCCGAAATTTTATTCAAAGTGAAATCATCAAAGGTTCCCCAGCTCTTGGCATTGGTCTTCACGCGTATACCGATTGTAAGGATTCCCTCCGTAACCTTTATTTCAGGGATAGTGGGATTTTTCCAATCCACCCATGTAGTTACCATAAAGGACGCTACCTCTTCTCCGTCAGCGGTAATCGCATATAATTCCATATCGGCAGTATCAGCCACATCGCCGCCCTGGGCAAAGGCTGTAAGCCTGTATGTTCCGAGTTCTAAATCCGTAAATTTCTGCTCAATGGAAAATTCCATATCAGATTCAGAATAAAAATGGAAAGAGAAATTACCCGTATGGGCATCGTCAGCCTTTTCAAAAAAGTCCGTGGGATTCGCGCCTACAAAGCTAACCTCCCACATTGAAGTATCTGCATCCTCAAAACCGGGATTTTGAACAAGGTTAATCAGTATTACTTCGACTTGACCATTAACCTTCTCTCCGCCTTCCAGCG
>CAYRLN010000084.1:0-6540 GCA_964425065.1 uncultured Lachnospiraceae bacterium
CGGAAGGGCGGAAAATACTGCCCTGCTAGAGCAAAAATTTGATTATATTTTCTTCACCGGTGGGGGAACTGTGGGTAGACATGTGATGGAGAAGGCTGCGGTCAATCTGACGCCGGTTTCTTTGGAACTGGGAGGAAAAAGTCCTTGTATCGTAGAGAAAACCGCAAATTTGAAACTGGCGGCAAAAAGGATTGCCAATGGGAAGTTCTTAAACTGCGGGCAGACCTGCGTGGCACCGGATTATCTCTTGATTGATGAAAGTGTGAAAGAAGAATTTCTTGTTTATTTCAAAGAAGCCATTGCCGGTATGTTCGGAGAAAATCCTTTGGAATGTCCAACCTACGGTAAAATCATCAATGAAAAGCATTTTCAAAGACTGCTTGGTCTGATAGAAGAGGACAAGGTGGTTTTCGGTGGAAAAAGCGATGAAAGGACTTTGAAGATTCAGCCCACTGTTATGGATAATATTACAGGAGAGAGTCCTGTGATGCAGGAGGAAATTTTCGGACCGCTTATGCCGGTGCTGACATATAAGAACTGGGATGAGGTAAGAAATTTTATCGCCAAGCGGCCCAAGCCTTTGGCCGGATATCTTTTCACAACAGATAAGAATAGGGAAGATGATTTTCTTGAAAATGTATCTTTTGGCGGCGGCTGCGTGAATGATGTGATAATGCATCTGGTGTCAGAAACCCTTCCCTTTGGCGGAGTAGGGGAAAGCGGTATGGGAAGTTATCACGGAAAACGTAGTTTTCAGACGTTCAGCCATGAAAAGAGTGTGCTTAAGAAAGCGAATTGGTTGGATATTCCCATGCGGTATCAGCCCTATAAGGCGAAAGATATTGGTTTAATAAAGAAGATACTAAAATAGAAACGGTGTGAATAAAGGGCGGAAGTTGATATTGAAAATCTTTATCAACTTCCGTTTTAAAAAATAGTTGTCATTTTTTGTGGGCATGATATGATAGATACGTACAAAAAGTGTCAAGGAGATAAAAATGTTAAAAGTAGAAAATTTATCTTTTGATGTCTATGAGGATGGCGTCAAGAAAAATATATTAAGTAACATCAGCTTTGAAGTTGGCAAGGGTGAGATGTTAATTATCACAGGACCCAACGGAAGCGGTAAATCAACGCTTGCGAAGGTATTAATGGGAATGGAACAGGCGTCCGCCGGAAAAATAACCTTAGACGGTAATGATATCAGTGAGTTATCCATTGATGAGAGAGCAAAGGCAGGACTGGGCTTTGCATTCCAGCAACCGCCCAGATTTAAAGGTATGACCATAGAAAAACTCCTTTGTCTGGCGGCAGGAAGAAAACTTCCGGAAAAAGAATGCTGTGATTTGCTCAGCGGAGTGGGTCTGTGTGCCAGGGAATATTTGGGCAGACAGGCAGACGCAACGCTTTCAGGCGGAGAAATGAAGCGTATTGAGATTGCAACTGCAATGGCAAAGCCGCATAAAATATGTATTTTCGATGAGCCGGAAGCAGGAATTGACCTTTGGAGTTTTTCCATGCTTGTTAAGAGATTTGAGGAAATACACAAAGACAAGGACGAAAGTATTATTATCATTTCCCATCAGGAGAGACTGATTCAGATGGCAGACCGGATTATGCTTTTGCGCGACGGCAAAATTGAAAAAATCGGCAGAAAAGAAGAGATGCTTACCAACTTAATGGGGATTCAGGAAACCAAAGGCTGCCTGGACAAGCACCGGATATCACAGGATTAGGAGGATTTGACATGGCATTTGATAAAATTACAGAAAAAGTCCTCGGAATGATTGACGGTGAAGGGTTCAAGGAAGAGGGCGCTTACAATTTAAGATACAACGGAACCGCGCTTTGTCATGGCGATTCCGAAAATATTAAAATAAAGCGGAAAGAAGATAAGCAGGGAATCGATGTTTATATCAGCGGTAACACCAAAGGAGAACAAGTGCATATCCCTGTGGTTGTGTCGGTTTCCGGTATGACGGATGAGGTATATAATGATTTTTATATTGAATCCGGTGCAGATGTGCATATTATAGCAGGCTGCGGCATTCATAATGCAGGCTGTAATGATACAAGACATGACGGTATTCATACCTTTCATGTTTCCCCCGGTGCAACCGTAAAATATGAAGAAAAGCATTATGGCGAAGGGGAAGGAACCGGCGCAAGGATTTTAAATCCGGTCACTAAAATCTATATGGAAGAAAACTCTGTGTTTACATTGGAGACGACCCAGATTGAAGGCGTGGATTCCACAAAGCGTCAGACGGAAATTGTAATGGGTGCAGGTGCGAAACTGTTTGTGACGGAAAAACTGATGACCCACGACCGCCAGAGTGCAGTGTCGGATGTGGATGTGGTTCTGAACGGAGATGGCAGTAGCGCACAGATTATTTCCCGCTCGGTAGCCAAAGATGAGTCCGTGCAGCATTTTCATCCCAGAGCCATCGGAAATGCGGGATGTCATGCACACATTCAGTGTGATTCCATTATCATGGAACATGCGAGAGTGGTATCGATTCCGGAGATTGACGCAAACCATTTGGATGCAGCGATTATTCATGAAGCGGCGATTGGAAGAATCAATAATGACCAGCTTATGAAACTGCGCACCTTGGGACTTACGGAAGAAGAGGCAGAAGGCGTGATTGTAGAAGCTTTTTTAAATTGACGAAAGAAGAGAAATGTCGAAAAAAGCCGGCATTTCTTTTTTTATTAAGATTTATTCAGAAAATCTTAAGATGACAATAAAAATAGTAGTAGTATAATTGGATTGTAAATACAAAATTATGTGTTTTTGAGGAGGAAGTATGAAAAAAATATCGAAAAAAATAACAGCAATGTTGCTGGCGGCAGTAATGGTTTTGGGAATGACGTCTTGTGGAAACAAAGAGGAGACAGAGGGCTCTACATTTGTCTTCGTTCCCGAATATGTGTCCATGCCGACGGTGGAGAACGGAAATATCAGTGTCATCCAATTGGATGGAAGTGAGTTGTATTATTCTTTATATCAGTGGGATAGCGAAACTTATGAGAGCAGCCAGGAATTTTATAAGATGGACTTAAGTGTAGAAAATCCCCAGCCCGAAAAATTAAATGTTAATTTGGGAGAAGAACAGGATTATATGCAGATGTGCATTGATAAACAGCAGAATCTGTATATGGCCGCACGTGTGTATGAGGCAATCGAACGCACGGATGAAGATGGAAATACTTATACGGAATACGGATATGAAAATGCCACCAGTGAACTTATAAAGTATAATGCAGACGGTAGCGAAGCGTTCAGACAGGATATTACAGCACTTTTGAATGCAGAAGAAATGGGATATATTCCTTATGTACAGTATTTGAAAGTGGATAAGAGTGGAAATGTGTATATCAGTACCGGAGAGACAAGTGTTTGGGTGTTTGATGCAAATGGTAACCACTTGGCTACGATACCCTGTACAAACTGGATCAGCGGAATGGGAACATCAAAGGATGGTGAAATCTATATCTCTACCTACGGCAATGAAGGCATGGTGCTGAGAAAGATTGATTTGCAGACGAAAGGTTTGGGACCGGAACTGAAGGGGATTCCCAATAATTTTTATGGGGATGTGGTTCCCGGTATGGAACAGGATTTCCTTTTAAAGGGTGATACTGCATTATATGAGTACGATATTGAGACACAGACAAGCACCGAAGTGCTGAATTTTATTGATTGTGATATGACAGGATCTTATGTGGAATGCATTTCTGCAACAGAGGATGGAAAAATTGTGGCATATTACAGAGACTGGAATCAGGATTTGGAAGAAATCGTAAAATTAACCAAAACAGATTCTTCCCAGGTGAAGACGAAACAGACTTTGACATTGGGAGGGATGTACATCAGTCAGGATTTGCAATCTGCGATTGTAAAATTCAATAAATCCAATGATGAATATCGTATCTCTATAAGAGACTATTCTGAGTCCATGGGCACTGATGAAAATGCTTATCAGGATGCACTTACGCTTATGAACAGTGATATATTGACAGGAAATGCGCCGGACCTTATTTATCTGGGTAGTGTCAATATGAAAAACATGGCAGCAAACGGTGCAATTGAGGATTTAATGCCTTATCTGGAGAGCAGTGATGTATTAAAGAAAGAAGATTTGGTTGAATCAGTGCTTGCTGCATATACATCGAATGATGTGCTCTGTGCGATTCCTACCAGCTTTTATATCGGAACACTGATGTCTGCCTCTTCCATCGTGGGAGATGAGATGGGCTGGAGTATTGATGAAATGATTGCCATTGCAGATGAGTTGCCGGAAAATGCGAAAATTATGGAATATGCAACAAAGGATATCATTTTACAGATTATGCTTCTTTATGGCTCGGATTCCTTTGTAAATTGGAGTACCGGAGAGTGTAATTTTACGGGAGAAGAATTTATAAAAGTACTTGAATTTGCCAATCGTTTTGATGCAGAATATAACTATGATGAGGATGCGCCTGTGATGCCCGAACTGGTAGAGGCAGGAGAACTTCTCTTGGTAGACCAGACCATCTCCCAGGTCAGTGATTTTCAGATTATTGCGGAAATTTGGGGTGAGCCCGTAACCTGTATCGGTTTTCCTTCTGCATCCGGAAACGGCTCTGTTATGATGGGGGAAGATGCCATTGCAATCAGTTCCAAATCTAAGAATAAAGATGTGGCGTGGGAGTTTCTGGAGAATTATATTGTAGAGAAGGCTTCCGGTGAAAGTGGCTATATGTGGGCATTTCCTTCTACAAAAGCGGGCCTGGAAGGGGTATTTGAAGAGGCTATGACTCCGGAATATCGGACGGATTGGGAAACCGGAGAAATCCTTCTCGATGAAAACGGGGAAAAAATGCAGTACAGCAAAATGGGCTGGAGCTATGGAAATGGCGTGGAATATGAAATATATGCGGCTACCCAGGAGGAAGTCGATAAAGTAAAAGAACTGATTGACAGTACGACTACGGTTTACAGTTATGATACACAGCTTTTTACAATAGTAAGTGAAGAGGCGGCATATTTCTTTAACGGACAGAAGAGTGCACAGGAAGTGGCGAAAGTAATCCAGGGCCGTGTTCAGGTTTACGTTGATGAAAGCAGATAACATTTGAGGGGAGCTTTTATGAAAGCCGGACAGAAAGAAAAAGTAAAGAAACCGAAGAATTCCAGTAAGAGATCAAGAAAGATTAGAATAAGCTCGGGGCTTTATATAGCCCCAAGCTTTCTTGGCGTTATGCTGTTTTTTATTATTCCGTTTATTGTGGTGATTTATTATTCCCTGATTAACAATCCCATAGCGGGAGAATTTGTGTTTTTGGATAATTTTAAAATGGTACTGAAAAACGCAGCCTTTCAAAAGGCGGCGACAAATACCATGAAGTTTTCGTTGATAGCGGTGCCCCTTGCGGTGGTGCTGTCACTTATGCTGGCGATTTTGTTGGATAATAAGATTCCGTTCCGAAGTCAGTTCAGAACCTTTTTTCTAAGCCCTATGATGGTTCCTGTTGCATCCATTGTACTGATTTGGCAGGTGCTGTTCCATTATAACGGGGCGGTGAACGATGTGCTGGTGGCACTGGGAGGAAGTAAGATTGACTGGATGAAATCGGAGTATGCCCAGATTGTTATTGTAATCCTGTTTTTGTGGAAGAATTTAGGATATAATATGATTTTGTTTATGGCTGCGCTGGCCAGCATCCCCAAGGATATTTTAGAGGTTGCAAAACTGGAGAGCGCGACGCCCCTGCAAACATTTTTTTACATAAAAATAAGATATTTGTCTTCGACGATTCTGTTTGTCACCATTATGTCACTTATCAATTCGTTTAAGGTATTTCGGGAAATATACTTACTGACCGGTGACAGACCTTACGATACCCTTTATATGTTGCAGCACTATATGAATAATATGTTTAAATCCCTGGATTATCAGAAGTTGTCTGCGGCGGCGATACTTATGGCACTTGTTATGATTGTCATTATCGGTATTTTATTTTTGGCGGAAAATCATTTCGGAAAGGACGTGGAAGGATGAAGACGAAAAATTCTCTTTCTCCTGCGCGCCCTGACGCAGTGAGATATCATAAAAAAGTAAAAAGAAAAAAAGTAAACAAAGGTATCCGGATTGCCTTGGCAACAGCTCTTGCGGGGTTTTTTGCCTTTCTTTTTCTGATGCCTATTGTGCTTACGATTACGAACTCTTTTATGACCCAGTCGGAAATATCGGCGAACTACGGCTCGGTGTTTGCGACGACGGACAGTGGTGGAAAAGTTTACATATCAGAAAAGGTAAATTTGAAGTTTATACCGGATATGGTTTCCTTTCAACAGTATATAACGGTGCTGTTAAAGAGTCCGGAATATCTGCTTAAATTTTGGAATTCTGTTATTTTGGTCGGCCCCATTGTGGCATTCCAACTCATAGTGGCCACACTGGCATCTTATGGGTTTATGAGGTATCGGGGCAGGCTTAGGGAAATTATTTTCTTTGGCTATATTGTTTTGATGCTGATGCCTTACCAGGT
>CAYRLN010000085.1:0-6521 GCA_964425065.1 uncultured Lachnospiraceae bacterium
GATAATAAGCATCCTGCCGTCATACAAATTGGAAAGCATATCCAGTTCCGCATTGATTGTCTCTGAATTGCTGTCCTGTAAATAATTGTAATAAATCAAGTGATTGGCTAAAATTTTTAACTGGCTCTGTACATTGGCAGTTCTCATGGTCACGGCCTTTTCCTGATAATTTTCCACTATCGCATGGCGCATCAATATACTGGGCACCAGGGCGACCACCAAAATAATCAGAAATAATCTTACTCTCAGGCTCTTAAATACTTTGATTCTTTTTAAAAAAATTGCAATTTTCCCCTGCATATTCCGTCCTATTCATTTAAATAATAGTAGCCCACACCCCACTTGGTATGAACAAACTTAGGTTCACCGGGATTCTTCTCTATTTTTTCACGCAATCTCCTGATGTGTACGTCTACCGTACGCACATCCCCGGGATAATCACTTCCCCACACCAGGTGGAGCAGATTCTCCCTGCTATACACTTTATTGGGATTTTGGACGAGGAGTTCAAGAACCTCAAATTCCTTGGTGGTCAAACTGATTTCTTTTCCTTCAATATAAACCCGGCGGCCTTCAATATCGAGACGCATGGCATCGTCTTCAATAAATTTCCGGTCATCTTTCTTTCCCTTGCGCTCTACTCTCCGCATAATCGCTTTGATACGGGCCTTGACTTCCAAGATATTAAAAGGTTTTGTGATATAATCATCCGCGCCGTACTCAAGTCCCAAAATTTTGTCCATGTCTTCCCCTTTGGCAGTTAACATGATAACCGGCACATCGGAAAATTCCCTAATCTGTCTGCATACCTCAAACCCATCTATCTTAGGTAACATAATGTCGAGCAAAATCATATCATAGACATTGTTATGTACATATTCCAGTGCTTCTTCCCCGTCGTACGCCACATCCACCGTCATGCCTTCCTGCTCCAAACTGAAACTGATTCCCTTCACGATTAACTTTTCGTCATCCACAACCAAAACTCTTTTTTCCATTCCTTCTGCCCCTTTGATCCTATTTCTCATAACTTTTACTCCACAGTAATGTAATCCTTTATTTTCTCATAAGTAGCTTCCTTGATTCCGCTCACTTTCATAATATCCGCAGTGTCCCCGAATCCACCGTTCTTTTCCCGATAAGCAATTATGTCTGCCGCCCGGCTCGCCCCAATTCCCGGCAGTGTCTGAAGCACTTCCGATGTAGCCGTATTGATATTCACCAGGCCGGTGTCCCCGTGACCGTCACCGGAAGTTGCAGTTTCCGCGGACGAGTTTTCTCCGCTGTTTTGTTTGGAGGGAATCTCTATCTTCATCCCACCCGAAACAGTAGCCGCCAGATTATAATACGTGGTATCCGCTTTTTCCGTAAATCCACCTGCCCGTGCCACACCGTCATACACCATACTTCCCTCCGGCAGTTCGTATATCACCGGTCTTTGCACTTCGCCGCAAATATGTACCCAGACAGTAGCTTGCAAAGCACTTTCTGCCTGTTTGTCCACCTGTACTTCTGCCTCCGTCAGGCCGTTTCCATCCTCTTTCGTACTTTCCTGCCCTTGGCCCAGCATTTCTTCCAGCGAAACCTCCCTGGTGCCGCTTCCGCATCCGCTGACTATGCCGGTC
The DNA here is from genome assembly GCA_964425065.1 of uncultured Lachnospiraceae bacterium. GTDB lineage: Bacteria > Bacillota > Clostridia > Lachnospirales > Lachnospiraceae > Acetatifactor. Next base: position 1,626 of record CAYRLN010000085.1, read on the forward strand.
AACATGGTGCATAGTGCCAAAAACAGGAAGGCAGAGAAAGCGTACCAGTTTCTTAACCTATTTTCTTTTGTTTTATCTTTCATATCATAGCTCCTTTTTACAATTTGTAATCAGGAGTGCCTCTCTATGACGATTGCTTACATTGTATGCCAAACTTTTTCCATTTACAAGAAAAAATCTATTTCCATTTAAAAATAATAATTCCAATGATGGCAAGCGCCATGCCGCCCACTTTCCGCCATTCAAGGGGCTGCTTCTCCGTGCCGAAAAGTCCCAGCAATTCAATTACATATGCCACGATAAGTTGGGCCACCACAATCAGCATAACTGCCTTTGCCGGACCCAGCATCTCCATACTCTTAATAACCGTATACGTTATAAATGCCCCGATGGCACCTCCAAGTAACATATATTTCGGTTCCACTTTCATTACGGCAAGCAGAGAACTTCTGTCCGTAAAAAGCCAACATACCATACAAACCAGCAATGCAGAGAATTGTACAAAGGCACTGGCAGCCCAAACCGAAGATGCCTTTGTCACCTGTGTATTAAAAACACCCTGAATACTCATAAGTGCTCCCGATATAAGAGCAATAAAAAAACCAATCATGTGTGCCTCCTTATCATATTCCTATACAATAAGAGTACCCACATGATTGGTCTGTTATTCTATTTGTGACAAAATCTGGTTTTGCAGTTGTAAAAGTTCTGTTTCTACGTCCGAACCCATCCAGATTCTGGCAAAAGCGCTTTCCAGCAAAATCCAATAATTACTGGTCTCAATCATCTTCGGAAGAGAGATGGAGTCCTCATATTCTGTCATGAAAACGTTTAAATTTTCATTAGCATGCTTCACATGCTTATTGGATGCCAGTTTTCCGGTTCTTTCATACAGCGTATCCACATATTCCCCTGTCAGGAAAGAAGCAAATTCATTTGCAAGTGCCTGGTGTTCCGAATAACTGTTTATTGCCACTCCTGTTGTAACGGATAAGGATCTGCGCTCCTGTATTGCGCAGGGCTTGGGAGTTGCAGCAATACCATACTCATAAATAAAACTTCCGTCTGCCTTTGCTTCTTCAAGCACTGCTACCGCATCCGAAGTTACAATGGAGAAAACAATTTTTCCTTCAATGAACTCCTGAAGGATATCATCATAATCAACATTTTCTGCATCAATCGAGAAGAACTGATTTAACTGCTGGAATATCTCAAGAGCCAGTTTCGCATCATCGCTGTAGATTACAATATTTCCCTCGTCATCTCCGGTTTCTCCACCGACTATCATGTATTCACCGATATAGTAATAATTATAAAAAATATCACTTACGTCCCATTTCAGAACCGCCTCCACATTTTCCGGCGCATCATAGTTGTCCGCAAAGGCAAGCAACTCGTTCATGTTCGTGGGCATACCTGCTTCTATCTGCTGCTGGGAAACCTCCAGGCGCTGCTCATTGTCCACAAACTCTATTCCTTCGATTTCCTCCGCTTCTTCCATATCTTCCAGATTTTCATCTTCCGTATCCTGGCCCTGGGCTTCCAACTGCTCTTTTGTCCACGCCTCCAAGTACGTCTTATTGTACAAAAGGGCACTTGTTTCATAGTAGAACGGATATGCGATAATTCTATCTTTATAGGTCATTGCAGAAAGTGCCGTCTGGGGAAAGTTGTCCGTGCTGCATAGTTCTTCGTTTGTAACCTTCGTAGCCAAGCCTGCCAAATAAGCCTTGCTCAAAGAGTCATTACTGATAATATACGCATCGGGCACCTGTCCTCCCTCTAAGGAAGCCCGGTTAATCGCCTCTACATATTGGCTGTCCGACACCAGCTGCGGAATCACCCTCGCTCCGCTTTTCTCGCCAAATGCCACGGCCGCACTATTTAAGTAATCTGTCATCGTTTCGTCAGAATACCAAAGATACATGGTTTCCTTGTCATCATAAACGAGTGTCTCTCCCGGCTCTGCCACCACCGGCTCCGTTTTCCCCACATAACCTAAGGCCACCACACTGGCACCAGCCAGCAGGCAGCCGATAATTCCTATAGATAAAAGTCTTTTTTTCAGACTCATTACAAACCTCCGTCCCGGTTATGCTTCCACCTCTGCAAAGCATGCATCCAGGATTTCTATCATCTCATCAATATTTTTGCGCGAAATAATAAGAGACGGTACAAAACGGATAATGTCAGTTCCCGCATTAATCAAAATCAAACCCTTTTCCAAGGCTTTATTAATAATGCCGGAAACAGGACCTTTACATACAAGCCCCTGCATCAGTCCGGACCCTCTTCTGGTCACAGCATAATCATACTTTGCCACCAGTCCGTCCAGTCTTTCCTCCAAATAGGGGGCCACATCTCTCACATTATCTATTATATGGTTCTCGTCAAATAAATCAAGCACTTTGTTGATGGCAGCTCCTGCCAGGGGATTGCCACCGTAGGTTGTTCCGTGGTCTCCCGCCACCAGTGAATTCTGTCCCACTTTCTCTGTCATCAGGAAAGCACCCACAGGCACGCCACAGCCAAGGGCCTTCGCGGTAGTCATGATATCCGGCTTCACACCGTACTTCTGCCATGCATACATATATCCGGTACGTCCCATGCCGCACTGGATTTCATCCAAAATAAGAAGAATATCTTTTTCATCACAGAGTGCACGCACTTTTTCCATAAATTCCTGAGTAGCGGGATAAATGCCGCCCTCACCCTGAACCGTCTCGAACAGGATTGCGCAGGTTTTGTCTGTCACCTGAGCCAAAACACTGTCAAAATCGTTCATCTCTGCAAACTTAATGTTGCCGATACCGGGCTCAAAAGCCTCTCTGTACTTGGGATTTCCCGTTACGGAAAGGGCACCCATGGTTCTTCCGTGGAAAGAATGGTTCATGGCAATAATCTCATGATCCGTTTTTCCGTCTTTCCGGTAAGCGTATTTTCTTGCTGCCTTGATGGCACCCTCCACAGCCTCCGCACCGGAGTTTGTGAAAAATACCCTGTCCATACCGGAAACTTTTTTCAGTTTCTTCGCAGCCTCAATGGTAGGCACATTATAATAATAGTTGGATGTATGAATCAGCTTGTCAATCTGTGCTTTTAGTGCATCATTATATTCTTTGTTGTTATAGCCAAGGGCGAATACCGCGATACCTGATACAAAGTCCAGATATTTCTTACCGTTCAAATCATACAGATAAACTCCGTCTCCCTTATCCAAAACAACCTGATACCTGTTGTATGTGTGAAGAAGGGCTTCTTCTGCCTCTTCAATATATTCCTTCATCATAAGCTAGATTTCTCCCTCTTCATCTGAAATGATAGCCGTGCCGATTCCTTCATGGGTGAAAATCTCAAGAAGCAGGCAGTGAGCGGTTCTTCCATCCAGAATATGTACTCTGTTTACACCGTTTTTGATGGCATTGATACAGTTGGTCAATTTGGGAAGCATACCTCCACCGATAAATCCGCTGTCAAGCAGTTCCTCCGCCTGGGAAACTGTCAGTCTTGAAATAAAACTGGACTTATCATTGATATCTCTGTAAAGGCCCTCGATATCCGTCAGGAACGCCAACTTTTCCGCACCAACCGCAGTTGCAACCGCACAAGCCGCGTCATCTGCATTGATGTTATAAGTCTGGTAATTCTCATCCAGTCCGATAGGGGAAACAATGGGAAGGAAGTCTTTCTCAAGCAAATCATATAAAACCTTAGGGTCAACCTTTGTAATCTCACCTACAAAACCGATATCCTCACCATTCGAATATTTCTTTTCTACCTGGAAAAGACCACCGTCCTTGCCGCTGATACCAACTGCCTTTACCCCCAGTTCCTGTACCATGGACACCAGATTTTTGTTTACTTTTCCAAGTACCATCTCAGCAATTTCCATAGTCTCCGCATCTGTTACACGAAGTCCGTTTACAAATTTCGCCTCTTTACCGGTCTTTTCCACCCAACGGCTGATTTCCTTACCGCCGCCATGAACGATGATTGGTTTGAAACCAACCAATTTAAGGAGTGTTACGTCCTTGATAACATTCTTCTGTAATTCCTCGTTGCTCATGGCACTTCCGCCGTATTTTACAACAATGATTTTACGGTTAAATCTCTGGATATAGGGGAGGGCTTCAATCAGTACCTCTGCCTTTTGTAATAAAGTATCGATTTTCTTATCCTGCATTGCTTTGTCCTCACCTTTCTCTTAACTGCGGTAATCCGCATTGATTTTCACATAATCATAACTGAGATCACAGCCCCATGCGGTAGCTTCTGCCTCACCCATGTGCATATCTACGACAACAGTCACTTCTTTTTCCGAAAGAATCTTAGTCGCTTCTTCCTCGCTGTAATCGGTGGCCACACCGTTTCCGTAAATCTGAATTCTGTTTCCGCCGCCCTCAAAGAAAAGTTCTACCTTTTCCGGGTCAAACCGGGCACCGGAGTAACCAAGCGCACAGAGGATACGTCCCCAGTTTGCATCGTGGCCAAAGATTGCCGCCTTTGTCAGACTGGAGCAGATAACGGATTTTGCCAATGTTTTCGCATCCTGTTTGCTTGCCGCGCCCACAACCTTTGTCTCAAAAAGGGCAGTTGCGCCTTCACCATCCCCTGCCATTTTCTTGGAGAGGCATGTGTTTACATATAAAAGAGCTTCCTTGAAAGCCTTGTAATCTTCGTTTTCTTCTGTGATTTCCGCATTGCCTGCCATACCGTTTGCAAGAAGCAGGAAGGTATCGTTTGTGGAAGTATCTCCGTCTACAGAAACCATATTAAAGGTATCATCAATACTCTCTGAAACCGCCTTCTGAAGCAATTCCTTGGAAATAGCAAGGTCTGTAGTCATAAACGCCAGCATGGTGCACATGTTGGGATGAATCATGCCGGAGCCTTTGC
>CAYRLN010000086.1:0-6511 GCA_964425065.1 uncultured Lachnospiraceae bacterium
ATGCATGGTTTGAAGAGAGAACAGGCACAAAAAAATGTCTGCTGACCACATCCTGCACGCATGCTACGGAAATGGCGGCTCTTCTTGCAGACATCAAAGAGGGTGATGAGGTGATTATGCCCTCCTATACTTTTGTTTCCACTGCAGACGCGTTTGTACTGCGCGGAGCCAAGGTGGTGTTTGTGGATATCAGACCGGACACTATGAATATTGATGAGAACTTAATCGAGGCAGCCATCACGGAAAAGACCAGAGCCATTGTTCCGGTGCATTATGCAGGAGTATCCTGTGAGATGGACAAAATTATGGAACTGGCCGAGAAATATAACCTGATTGTTATCGAGGATGCGGCACAGGGTGTGCTTTCCTCTTATAAGGGAAAACCGCTTGGAACGATCGGTGATTTTGGTGCATACAGTTTTCACGAGACCAAGAACTACAGCATGGGTGAAGGCGGCGCGCTTTTAATTAAGCATGAAAAAGATATTGAGGAAGCGGAAATTATCCGCGAAAAGGGTACGAACCGGAGTAAATTTTACAGAGGACAAATCGATAAGTATACCTGGGTGAATTACGGTTCTTCTTACCTTCCCAGTGATATGAATGCGGCGTATTTGTATGCCCAGTTGGAACAGGCGGATGAAATTTATAATGCAAGAATGGCTTGCTGGGACCGCTATTATGAGAATTTAAAGCCTCTGGCAGAAGCGGGGAAAATCGAACTTCCTTTTGTGCCTGAGCACTGTGTTCACAATGCACATATGTTTTATATAAAAACCAAGGACGTGGAAGAGAGAACTGCGTTCATAGATTTCTTGAAAGCGCGGGGAATTATGTCCGTATTCCACTATATTCCCCTTCATTCCGCACCTGCGGGACGCAAGTTTGGTGTGTTCCACGGAGAGGATAAATATACAACCAAAGAGAGCGAGAGACTTAGCAGACTTCCCCTGTATTATGGACTGACAATTGATGAAGTGGATGTAATCTGTGATGCGGTGAAGGAATTTTATAAGTAAAAAGAATAATGGATAATTGGAAAACGGTTGTAAAGGAAATTGCATATCGGATTGCTTTTATATTGATGGGTGCGCAGATTGTTCTGGGTGCCCTATGGTTTTGCGCTAATTTAGCCACCGGTCAGAATTTCCCCGAGACAGCCGAATTTTTGGAAATCAGTGAGACGTGGGTGCTGGACGAATATGTGGGAATTGCTTATCCCGGGGTTTTGTGGTTGTTCCGGAAGGTGTTCGGAGACGGTTATGAAATCTGGTTGTATTTGACACAGTTTGTTTCGGTTTATGGCGCTGCGTACTTTCTTTTGGAGAGAAGCGGAATATTACAAAACTGCGAAAAAGGAAAATGGAAAATAGGAGTTGGTGCTGCTTATATTTCCACTGTTCCCGTGATAATGCAGTTTCAGTTGGCGCAGTTGCCTTACTCCTTTGCAATGGCGGCTTTTTTGGTGGTATTGGGAGAATGCTTTTTCTTGTGTGCAAGTCAGGGAGTTTCCGGTAAAGAACTTCGAAAAAAATTGCTGCCCATTGCAGCCGGATGGATGGTGGGCGCATTGTTTTTACCCGAATATGGGTGGGTTATGGCGATTCCTGTTGCGGTAGCATTGGGAATGTATATGTGGCGCAGCAAAAAGTGTTATCCTTTGCTGATTATGGGATTTGTTCTGGTCCTTTTGGTAAACGTGGCAGTACAGAATATTTATCAAGAGCCGGGAAGCAGGGGAAGGATGGAAAAATCCGTTAGTGCCACGTTGCTAAGAAGAGTGGTGTGGCCGAATTTTGTGAGAGATAGTTTTTTTTGGAGCCATCCGGTTAAAATTTTATTCTCGTCGGAAGATTTGCAGGATTTGGCGCTGGAACCGGAAAATGTTGTCTACACTTTCGGACCTCTAATGGAGCAGACATACGGAAAAGAAACGGCAGAGTATGAATATATGCTGATGGTCCGGGCTACATGGGATGTGCGCACGAAAGAGGTTGTAGGCGAAATTGCACGGGATGCGCTGGGCTATGCCTGTCCCCAGTTGTCTGTGCTTGTCCAACTGCAGGGTGAAGGTACGTCAAGAACCGGTTTTGGTTATCACTGTTTGAGTGAAAAGACTCCCATATTGGCAAATTATTACGTCAATATAAGTCTGATAGGATTTGGTGTACTCCTCGTGATGGGATTATTGTTACGGATATTACAAATGGGAGAAAAATCGGACAAAGCAGGAAAGAACAGGATGATACTTTCGGTTATTACGATCGTAGGATTGAGCGCATGGTATACCATGGAAGCTGCCGGTGTGTGGGATTATCGTAATGTTACGGTAATCAGCGCATTGTGGGCGGTGTGTGTGATTCGTCTTTTAAAGAATGTACATTAAACTCATGGGAATGCAAGAGGAACGAGGGAATGGTAAAAAAAATAGTTGCGGTATGTGCTGCTGTGCTTCTATGTGTTTTGGTGGCTGTATGGGGTTACGAAAAATACACGGATTACAGGGCTGTTGATGACAATAGAGGGAAAACGATTGTCTGTTTCGGAGACAGCATATGGGATGTGTGCAGAGATGAAACAGGGATTGCCTATTTGGTCGGGGAAAAATTGGACGCCAATGTCATTAATATGTGCATGAGCGGAACCAGTGCGGCAAAACGTGGTACGGACGAGGAAAGATGGGATGCTTTATGCTTTGTGGAAGTGGCAGATGCCATTACCGGCGGAAAAGGCAATGAATATTTAGACAAAGAAAATGAGCGAATCGGTCTATATAATGTGGACTATAATGAGGTGGATTGTTTTCTGATTGCGTACGGCTTAAATGATTATTATTGTGCGATAGAAAGAGAAAATCAGGATTCTTATGATGTCAATACTTATGCGGGAGCTCTTCGTACCGGTATTGAAAAAATACAGAAAGCTTATCCGGATGCGGAGATTATCATTTTGTCTTCGACATACTGCCAACTTTATTCATATGGTAAGGTAAAGATGGAGAGTCATGAAATGGATTGCGGAGGAGGAACAGGACCGGATTATGTTGCAACGGCAGAAAAGGTGGCAAAGGAGTACGGGTTAGGGTTCTCGAATAATTATGATACGATGCGTATCAATGTTTATAATGGTCTTGATTATCTGGTGGATGCCACTCACTTTACGGAACAGGGAAGAAGAGTATATGCCAGAATTGTGGCGGATACCATTATAGAAGATTACAAGAAAAGAATGATTGAACAATAAAAAACGGGATTTTGCAGGAATGCAAAATCCCGTTTTGGTTTTCTTAGTAAACTACCGGTGTGGGATATTTGTTGATGGCATCGGCAATCCGCTGTGCAACAAGCTTACGGCCTTCTGTATTTAAGTGGATGTAATCTGTTAAATAGTCGGATGCGATGTCTTCGTGGATGGTGCCGTAAATATTATCAATAAATGAAACGCTCAATTCGTATGCGGCGTCGGCCTGCTTTACCACATATGTGGAAAGGTAAGTTTCACCGTAGGTTTTGATGTCACTGCTGACGTAACTTCCGTCTTCCTCCAGGCCAAAGGCATAGGTGGGAGAAGAAACGATAATACGAATGTGAGGATAATAAGTTTGAATCAAGTTGATGCCTGCAGCCATGGCGCCGGTAAATTGTGTGGGGTCTTCGAAATTTGCAATGCTATAAATTGGACGTCCCAGCAGATAATCTGTTGCGTCGTACATAATAACAATGGTATCGACAGTGTTAAAGTCCAAAGAACGCATTTGGTTTATGGTCTCATCCCATACGGGATCATAGTTTTCGTACTGTTCCAGATTTTCATAGATAATGTAGTTGTCTATGCAAAAACCGGTGGTAAGCCAATAGAAGGAAAACATATATGCGCCGGACATGTCTAAATGTGACAGAGTTGAGTCGGGAATGGAAAAATTGTATACGGTTGCACCGGTCAGCTCCGCTATCATGTTGCAAAGGTTGTCTTTAGAATCACGGTCGTCGGCAAAAGGTGCATTACCGAAACATACAACAGTGTTCACTCCGTCGTCTTCTTTGGCCTGATCTTCCGTGAGAACCAGGGGGAGAATGTAGTCCATGTTTTCGATTTCCTGGACGTCTTGGGCTGTTTCGTTAAATTCGTCATTGGAGATAATATTGCCATTGATAAAATTCAAAAATTTGTTTGCAATAACAACGATGACAATGACAACGATAAGGGCAAATCCAATGTGAATCAGAGTATGTTTATTTGTTTTTTTCATTTTAAAACCTTTCCTGGTGAAACTTGTTCCGTTACTTTTTATGATTTTACTACACATATTAAAGTTATGTCCAGTAAACATAAGAATATTTAAGAAAATTTACATATTTGATGCTTTGGTGTGAGACAGTGTATTAAGGATGTTTCTGCGTTTTAACTTGAAGTGATGCGCGGAAAATGGTATAATACAGAGATGTTATAAACTTTAAACTGGGCTAATTATGAGAAAGGATAAAATAGAGATGAAAAAAATGTTTGGACAGAGCCGTAAGCCATATGATGAGAATGTGGATATGGATGAATGGGATTACGGTGAGGACGAATACACAGAAGAGGAAATCTATGAGGCTGATGCCGGAGAAGACGGCGAATATTATGAAGACGGCGCAGTATATGCGGATGGCGGTGAAGAATATTACGAAGACGGCGTAGAGTATGCGGATGGCGGCGAAGAATATTATGAAGACGGCGTAGAGTATGCGGATGGCGGCGAAGAATATTACGAAGACGGCGAATATTATGAGGATGAGGCTGTTTACGGAGAGGAATATTACGCGGCGGAAGAAGAGGATGACTTGGAGTACGAAGAAGAGGACGAAGAAGATGATATCGATGCTCCCGGTTTCTTTGGCAGAATGAGTGGTGTGGATAAGATTCTCGCTGTTACGGGCGTCGGCGTTTTGGTGCTTGCGCTTATTACCGTGGGTATTTTTATCAATGCGAATACGGAAGACAAGCAGGTTTCTTCTTTTGATTCGGTTGGAACCCAGTTGTCCGGTATAACCATGATTGGCGAGAAAGGTCTGTTTGCCGTGGCGGATGCCGTTGAGGCAAGAATTGAAGCAGCGAATGCGGCAGACGATGACAAAAATAAGGAATATGATGAGAACGATTATACAACCGAAGTGAATGTGGTTATGAACATGACTTCCATTCAAAACGACTTGAAACTTAAATTTGTAAATAATCGTACCAAGAAATTGATTGGCAATGTGCCCTTTAGTGTGACGGTTACAACGCCGGATGGCGATACAGAGACGTGGACCGATGACGATATGGACGGTATCATTTATAAAAAAGGGATTGATGCCGGTAATTACAGTATTGTTGTGGCTACACTGGAAGGAACAGCGTACGAGGGCTACAATTGGCCCACCAGCAGTAAAAAAGTGGAAGTAAAAGCAAAGATTGAATATGAAAAAGTAGATGTTGCGGATGAAATCAAGGCAGAATCTGAAATCAATGCAAAGGAAGAGGATACGGCACAGAAAGATACTGTTGTAGAGTCGGAACTTAAGGATACCGTGACCTGGGTAGAGTCCACAAAAGCAACCACCTACGTAGCTGTTTCCAAGAGCCAGATTGCAGAACCGGTAGTGGCGAGTGTGGGAACCACATTCTACAGATTGGCGGGCGAGATGTCTATCAGCGGTGCGACAGAATTGGCACCGGGAAAAGAAGTGCAACTTTCGGTGTCGAAAGCATCAGATTATGCGGATTGGGTGATTAGTAATGAGAAATGGTCTACGGACAGTAATTTTGTAACCGTGGATCAGACCGGACTTGTGAAAGCCGGTGCAGATATTACAGAGGCAAAGAATGTAACAATTACTTATACATGTACCTTGACAGAACCGGAACAGGCAGGTGGAACTGACGGCGAAGTGAGTGGCGGGGATGTTCTTCCCGGCACATCCACAGGACAGGTAACGCCTCAGTCTGTAAATGTAACGGTGGTGCACCAGATTACGGTGACACCTGCAGTTTTAGTGACGGAGTTGACCGTATCCCCTGCTACTTTGGAACTGGATTTGACAAAAGGCATATCTACCGGAGAGTTGAAAGCTACGGTTGTGGTGGCGGATGATGCAATATCCAAGGATGTGGTTTGGACTTCCAGTGATGAAAAGATTGCTACCGTAAAAGTGGAAAACGGAAAAGTGGTTGTGACCGCTGTTGCGGCCGGAAAGGCTACGGTTACGGCAACAGCCGTTGCGGATGAAAAGGTATCGGGAAGTTGCCAGGTTACCGTTTTGGGAACAGCGCTGACAGGTTTGCAGTTGGATAAGACGACGGCAACAGTATATGCGGGAGGAGAATTGCAGCTTGTTGCAACGACTACCCCGGAAGGATGTCCTGTCCAGTGGACATCGAAAGATGAAAAAATCGCCACGGTTGACGAAAATGGTCTGGTAACCGGTGTTGAAGAGGGTAAGACCGAAATTACCGTAACCGGCATTGATGCCACCGGTGAGGAACTGAC
>CAYRLN010000087.1:0-4090 GCA_964425065.1 uncultured Lachnospiraceae bacterium
GTCTGATAGACATGGGAACTATGATTTTTTTCTTTGACCAAATTCACAATCAAAATACCTGCAGCTATCAAAAGGCAGACAACTCCCGCTATCACAAGACCTTTAATCCGTTTTTGCATTCTTTGCTTTTTTTGCAAAAAACGTTCCTGCTCCAGCCTTTTTTGTTTTGCTTCCTCGTCCAGAATCTCTCCGACGGATTGCATAAGGGACAATTCCAATTCCGGCTCATAATCAGGAACAATATGTATATCCTCACCGCAGTTTTCGCAGTACAGGTATCCTTCTTTTATTTCTTCGCCGCAATTTGGACATTTCATAAAATGGACTCCACACAATTGTTCATCAGCATTGCGATTGTCATAGGACCAACTCCACCCGGAACAGGGGTAATTGCGCTACATACCGGTTCCACGTCAGCAAAATCCACATCTCCGCAGAGTTTATTGTCTGCGCCCCGATGGATACCCACATCAATGACAACGGCTCCTTCTTTCACATATTCCCTTGTAATCATTTTCGGTTTGCCCACTGCAACCACCAAAATATCCGCTCTCCTGGTAACCTCTTTTAAGTCTTTCGTTCTGGAATGGGCAATCGTAACCGTACCGTTTTCACGAAGAAGCAATAAAGCCATAGGCTTACCTACAATATTACTTCTGCCGATAACAACACACTCTTTTCCCGCAATTTCAATGCCGCTTCTCTTCAGAAGCTGAATGATGCCTGCCGGAGTACAGGAAACATATCCTTTTTGACCGATGCAGAGCGCGCCTACGCTCTGCGGATGGAAACCATCCACATCCTTAGACGGATCAATCTTTTGAATCACTTTATTTTCGTCAATGTGAGCCGGCAACGGTAATTGTACTAAAATTCCATTCACATCTGCACGTGTATTCAAATCGTCAATTATTTTCAAAAGTTCCTCTTCTGTGGTTTCTTCCGGGAGTTCATACGCCAAAGAACGGATTCCGATATATTCACATGCCCTTTTCTTATTTCCAACGTACACCGTAGATGCAGGGTCATTGCCAACCTGAATCACAGCCAGCGTTACTTCTTTGCCTTCTGCTTTCAATGCCTCTACTTTTTCCTTCAATTCTTCTTTTATCTGTGCTGATATAACTTTACCGTCAATTAATGTTGCCATTTTTGTGCTCCTCTTATCATTTCCTCTTAGAATAAACCAACAATCTTACCTTCCTCGTTCACGTCTACATTATACGCTGCAGGTTCCTTGGAAAGTCCCGGCATGGTCATGATTGTACCGGTAAGTGCCACCACAAAACCTGCTCCCGCAGAAACATAAACCTCTCTGATATTCATCTCAAAACCAACAGGTCTTCCCAGCAGTGTTGGATCATCTGAAAGGGAATACTGTGTTTTTGCCATGCATACAGGAAGTTTATCAAAACCAAGGCTTTCTAACTGCTTAATCTGTTTTGCTGCCGCAGCAGAGAAACTGACACTGCCTGCACCATATATTTCACGGGCGATTGTTTCGATTTTTTCTTTAATAGGTAATTTTTCATCATAGAGAGGGGCAAAGTGACTCTCTTTTTCCTCCAGTGTTTTCAACACTTTTTCGGCCAGAGAGATGCCGCCTTCACCGCCTTTTGCCCACACTTCTGCCAGTGCGAATTCACAATTTCTCATTTCACAGAATTCTTTGACAAATGCAATTTCCGCCTCTGTATCCGTCACAAACTGATTCAAAGTTACCACAACAGGTACGCCGTACTTTTGAATGTTTTCAATGTGCTTCTCCAGATTGACAATACCTCTTTGCAATGCTTCCAGATTCTCGGTATTTAAATCAGCTTTTGCAACACCGCCGTTATATTTCAGCGCACGAATGGTTGCGACAAGCACTACCGCACTGGGTTTTAAATTCGCGGAACGACATTTTATATCAAAGAATTTCTCCGCACCAAGATCTGCACCAAAACCGGCCTCTGTAATAACATAATCCGCCATTTTCAGTGCTGTTTTGGTAGCACGGACAGAGTTACATCCGTGGGCAATATTGGCAAACGGACCACCATGTATGAGTGCAGGTGTGTGTTCCAACGTCTGTACAAGATTGGGCTTTAACGCATCCTTTAACAGCGCAGCCATGGCTCCGACCGCTTTTAAATCCCCTGCTGTAACCGGTTTTCCTTCATAATTGTAGGCAACGACAATCTTAGACAGTCTTTCCTTCAAATCTTTCATGTCATTTGCAAGACATAAAATCGCCATTACCTCACAGGCAACGGTTATAACGAAATGGTCTTCTCTTACCACACCGTCCAGTTTGTTACCCAGTCCAACCACCACGTTTCTCAGAACACGGTCATTTAAGTCAAGACATCTCTTGTGTACAATCTGTCTGGGATCGATGCCAAGCTCGTTACCCTGTTGGATGTGATTGTCCAACAGAGCGGCAAGTAAATTATTTGCTGTTGTTATAGCATGAAAATCACCTGTAAAATGCAGGTTCAAATCTTCCATGGGAACGACCTGGGAATAACCGCCTCCTGCGGCACCTCCTTTAATACCAAAGCAAGGACCAAGAGAGGGCTCTCTAAGTGCAATGACTGCTTTCTTTCCCAATTTGCCAAAAGCCTGCCCAAGGCCCACACTGACCGTCGTTTTTCCCTCTCCTGCCGGTGTGGGATTAATTGCTGTCACAAGAATCAGTTTGCCATCCGGATTTGTTGAGATTTTCTGCATATATTCATCACTGATTTTTGCTTTGTATTTTCCGTATAACTCCAAATCGTCAGCTTCAATCCCCATTTGGGCAGCCACTTCCGTAATCGGCTGCATTACCGCTTCCTGTGCAATCTGAATATCTGTTTTCATAGTATAACTCTCCATTATATTTTAAATTTCTTCCAAAAGCTGTTCGAACTGCTCCATACTCATGAGTACTTTTCTGGGTTTGGTTCCCTCTTCCTCACCGACAACGCCATAATCACAGAGTTGATCCATAATTCTTGCCGCCCGGTTGAAACCAATCTTGAACATCCTCTGTAACATGCCGATGGATGCTTTGTCTTTTTCAATGATAAATCTTCCGGCATCCGCGAAATATTCATCACGGCTGTCACCGGAGTCCCCGCCGGACATGCCGCCCGAACCGGAGGAGGAACCGATATTTTTAATCTTCTCTTCAATATCTTCCGCGTAAGTATTTCCCAGTGTCTGATTTTTCAGGAAATCAACCACATCGGCCACTTCCGCATCGGAAACAAAGGCTCCCTGCACACGCACAGGTTTGGTATACCCTTGAGGATAGAAAAGCATATCACCCTTACCCAAGAGTTTTTCTGCACCGTTCATGTCCAAAATCGTTCGGGAATCCACACCGCTGGATACGCTAAACGCCACACGGCTGGGCATATTGGCCTTGATTAGACCGGTAATAACATCAACGGAAGGACGCTGGGTTGCGATAATCAAATGAATGCCTGCCGCTCTGGCCAGCTGTGCCAACCGGCAGATGGATTCTTCCACTTCACCCGGCGCTACCATCATAAGGTCTGCAAGTTCATCCACAATGATGACAACCTGAGGCATTTTGGTAGGAACATCCTCCGAGCCTTGTTCTTTCATGGCCTCTACTTTCTGGTTATATCCCTTTAAGTCACGGACATTGAAATCAGCGAACTTTTTATATCGCTCTGTCATTTCCGCAACACCCCAATGCAGGGCAGCTGCCGCTTTTTTGGGATCGGTCACAACCGGAATAAGCAGATGGGGAATTCCATTATACACGCTAAGTTCCACAACCTTAGGGTCAATCATAATCAGCTTCACATCATCGGGATGCGCTTTGTACAAAATACTCATAATCAGGGTATTGATACAAACGGATTTACCGGAACCGGTAGCCCCCGCAATAAGCATATGAGGCATTTTGGCAATATCGGACACTACAACTTTTCCTCCGATATCCTTACCAACCGCAAAAGCCAAATTGGAAGGGAATTCCTTGAACTCCCTTGTCTCTAACAAGTCTCTCAGCGCTACCGGTGAATTTTCTTTGTTCGGGACTTCAATACCGATTGCCGCTTTTCCCGGAATGGGTGCTTCAATACGGATA
>CAYRLN010000087.1:4100-6491 GCA_964425065.1 uncultured Lachnospiraceae bacterium
TATCCGTCGCTGCAAGATTCAGTTTAATGTCGTCTGCAAGCCCTACAATTTTACTTACTTTGACGCCAACCTCCGGTTGCAATTCGTAACGGGTTACCGCAGGCCCCTGACTAATATCTGTAATGGAAACTTTCACGCCAAAAGTATTTAGCGTCTGTTGGAGACGCATTGCTGTCTCTTTTAATTCGTAACTGGAATCTCCCGCTTTACCCACACCTTTTTTTAATCTGGACAGAGGCGGGAATATGTATTTCTGCGGAACCCGTTTTTCCGCATTTTGGATATCGGCATTCATCTGTTGTTCGATACCGCTGTTACTCTCTGCATCCTTTGGTGCTCTCGCAACCGGACGCTCCCTCCTTGTGGTGCGCGTCTGTGCCTGCCTCATGACCGGCTCTTCCACCGGTTCATCGTAAGACACTTCATTGTATGCACCGCTGTAATCTACGGAAGGTTGTTCGTTCCAGTTTACCTCATGAATCTCATCCTGCTCAAAGGACATTCTCGTCTGACCGTTCCGGCGGATTTTGACATTCTCAAATTTCATATCCGAATCATCATTTATGGTGATCTCATGGATGTCATCCCTGATTTTTGTCTCTTCTGCCTTAGAAAGGGCCGTATCCACCGTCACTCCTGTAACCTTCTTGTCCATACGGAGAATTTTCTCGTTCTCTTTTTCTTCCTGGCGCAGTCTCCGCTCTTCCTCTCGCTGCTCACGCAGTTCTTCCTGTCTTTGCCTGCGGATCTCAGCGTTCTCCCTACGTCTTTCCGAATCTTCCTTTGACATCTCCATAACTTTTTTTCCGCCCTTTTTCACACCATTTACAAAAGAGCGTTCTGTCAAAAGAACCACACTGATAATAGACAGCACAATCACAACCAGTACCGCGCCAACCATATCAAGGAAATGATACAGCATATAAGCAACACTGCCTGCTACAATTCCACCGCCACACTTATTCAAACTACAGTATTCATATAGTGTTTTTGCATCATAACTTTCCCAAATGGTAACGGTACCGCTCAAATATTCAAAGACCACACCACACATCAGGAAAATGACAACTCCTGCCACAATCTTAATGAGAGCCGTAGGGCTGCCTTGGTTTGCATACCAAAACGCCGCCGCAATGAACAGGGCAACCGGCATAATATACGCCGTGAAACCAAACAATCCGAACATAACGCCGCTGATACTGTTGCCCACCGTACCGATAATACCAAAATTACACAAAAATAAAAATACTACCAATGCAAACAGTATGATCAGACCGACCTCATGAAAAATCGCACTCTCGTTGGCACTGTAAGTTCTCTTATTCTGACTGCTTCTCTTGGAAGATTGACCTGTCTTTTTTCGTGTTGTGGTTTTCTTCTTCCCGGATTTTGATGCCATAGTTTTTACCCCTGTTTCTATCGTTCTTTTGTTAAATAATTACCATTTATTATAACATCTTTATTGATTCTTGTCATCCATTTTACTGTCGGAAACTTCACTAATCATTGCATGTAATTTTGCCAATGCATCACTAATTCCACCAACTTCGTCAATGATACCTTCGTCCACTGCCATCTTTCCCACTAAAATACTTCCCACGTCCTTTGTGAGGAAACCGGTTTCCATCATCAGTTCTTCGAAACGTTCCTTTTTAATCCGGCAATGACTGCACACAAAACCTGCAATTCTGTCCTGAATTTGTTTAAAATACTCAAAAGTTTGAGGCACTCCTATTACCATTCCGTTCATGCGCACAGGATGGATAACCATGGTTCCGGTGGGTACTACATAAGAATAATTTGTGCTTACCGCAATGGGAAGGCCAATGGAGTGACTTCCGCCAAGCACCAAAGAAACCGTAGGTTTTGACAGGGAAGCAATCATTTCCGCTATTGCCAGCCCGGCTTCCACATCCCCGCCCATGGTGTTAATTAAAACCAGAACCCCTTTTATTTCTTTACTGTCCTCAATAGCCGCCAGTTGCGGTAATACGTGTTCGTACTTTGTCGTCTTGGAATTCCCTCCCAAATTTTCATGTCCCTCGATTTCTCCGATAATGGTAAGCAAATGTATCTCCTGTCTGTCTTTGTTTTGGTCTAACGTCATTTGTCCGGTCTCTTCTATGCGCTTATCATTATGTTCTTCCTTTTCTCTTTTTTCCTCTTTCTGTGTTTCCTCTTCCGGCTTATTCTTATTTTTATTTTTATCTTCCATTCTTTCAAAACCTCCCTGTATTTGACATCAAAAAAAGAGAACTGACTGCCCAGTTCTCTTTTAGAATTTACCTTAATTCATTTTTCATACATCAATTTAGAAATCAAAATCATCATCCTCGCTGATTTCGATATCAAGCTCTAATTGCTCCTCTAAAACCTCTATGCCATAATCCA
>CAYRLN010000088.1:0-6397 GCA_964425065.1 uncultured Lachnospiraceae bacterium
AGTGAGACAGCATCCCTCGCAACAAGCGAAGCGGAATCTTTGACAGCAAGCGAAGCAACATCCTTAGCAGCAAGTGAAGCACTTGAGGCAGAACAGGTTGTGGAAATCGATGATGAAGATGTTCCTCTTGCCAATGAGCCGGATGTCGAACTGGATGACGAAGTTGTGGAAATTGAAGATGAGGATGTTCCTCTTGGTGTATTAGAGGATGAAGAATATACCGAGCTCGTTGAGATCGAAGACGAGGAAACACCTTTGGCTGCAAATGCAGGAGAAGGAGAAGCAAAAGCACACCGCAACTGGTGGTGGATGCTTCCTGCGGCTGCGTCTGCAATTGTCGGTAAGAAGTTTTATGACAAACATACAGAAAAACGTAAACTGGCAAAAACAAACTTCAAAGAAGTAGATGATACTGAGGAAAAATAGAAATCAGTAGACATTGAATTAAATGAGATGTAAACTAGTATTAGTGACCACTTTGTTGGTAAAGTGGTCACTAATTTCTATTTTACGACATGTGGGGAGAAAGTTTTGAGAAACTTGGGAAATCGAAATGTCTTATTGAAACAGAAGCTTCTATATACGTTCTTGATTGTCGGTGCATATATTTTGGGAAAAGAGTTGCCCTTATATATGGTCGATGTTTCTTTTTATTACCAAAAGCAGGTAGAAACGGAGATGCTGCTACTCAAATCAATAAGTGGTGATGTACATCAATGTTCTATATTCGCGTTAGGTATTTCGCCTTACATCATATCATCTTTGTGCGTTATTATTATAAATGCATTTAAACGTCCGGAAATCAGAAAAAAAACTTCCCCTGCCAAAGCCAACAAACTTATTATTAAAATTTCTTTCCTTGTTGCAATTTTTATGGCCATCATTCAAGTACAGGATTTACAATTCAGAGTGAGCGGAAATATGCTTGTAGTGGCAAAAATTGTTGTGGTTATCGAAATGATTACCGGAGCCATGTTGATTATGCGCATGATTACAAACAATAAAAAATATGGCATAGGTGGACAGTCAGCTCTGATTTTGGTCAATATCACCGAGGGATTGTTTGTTACACTGCAGGGATATGAATTGACAAAACTTTTCATTCCGTTGTTAATTTCAATTGTGGTAATTGTCGTTATGCTTACAATGGAGAATGCAGAAAAGAGAATTCCCGTGCAACGTATTTCCATACATAATATTTACGCAGATAAAAACTATCTTGCGATTAAATTGAATCCAATAGGGGTAATGCCGGTAATGTTTTCGATGGCGGTTTTTCTGATTTCAAGGCTATTGCTGGAGTTTTTATATATATTTTTCCCGGAAAATGAAACTATGTTATGGTGCCGGGAAAATATTGAACTGTCAAAACCCGTTGGTATTGTAATTTATATATTTATTATCTATATTCTGGCGGTTGGTTTTTCCAGAGTGTTTATTAATCCGGGAGAATTATCGGAACAGTTTTTGAAAAATGGTGACAGTATACAGGATATACACGCCGGTAAAGATACGAAAAAATATTTGTCGGTAACCATAACCAGACTTGGCTTGGTGAGTGCAACTGTAATGAGTGTTTGTTTAAGTATACCGATGTATTTACAAACGAAGGGAATATTAGACAGTTCCCTGGCTACACTTCCGACGACAGTGATGATGTTGACCGGCATATGGAGCAATCTCTATAGAGAGGTTGTGGCAATTAGAGATTTAGAGGCCTATGAGCCCTTTATTTAGGAGGAAAAATGCTGCATTTTATTCCGGCTTGGTATCAAGAGAATAATTGGTGTGAAAATGAACAGTACTGGTATGCAAGACGTACCCGTACGGAATTTGATGATACGGTAAAACATATACAGCTCTTTCATCGTAGAAAGCCCTATCCTTTTCAAATTATGTTACTTAGTTTTGCACCCAATTTCAGACATTTTCTTCACAGACAAAGTGTTTTTCATGCACCATATTGGTCTTGTTTTGATGCGATACAGGAAATCAGAAGAAAAAAGGTTATGATGTTTTCTTTTCATAATCTGAATTGGCCTGAGCATGTAGAATTTATCTATTCACCATATGCATTGGTGGCTATGTTGCAAGGTAAGAAGTATGCACAGGTGGAATTTGGGGAAGATGGTAATCCTATTCAGGTGGATATTTATCAGGATGAAATGATTCAGCGCAGAAATATCTATGATGACAGAGGTTTTGTATCGAGTACGATGCTTTTTGAGGATCAGAAGCCATTGTATCAGGATTATCTTACAGACAAAGGGGTTTGGAAAATCAGGGAATTTTGGACGGATGGTCACGTGGAAGTAAACCGGAAGTGTCCTACCTATTTGCTGGAATATGACGGCAAAGAATACATCAGGGAGTTTTCCAAGTCTGTATATGAAGGAATGGAACAGGTTATTTTTGAGGTGCTTACATCCTATTTGGAATTGCTTGATGAAAATGATTTGTTTTGCGTGGCAATGCATGAACTTAATATAGATGTGTTAACCAATGTATTAAAAGATAAAAAGAAAATTCTATCCTTTTATGGCAGCCGGTATCGCGTAAAAAAGAATGGCGAAGATACCAATATGATTTTGAATGCGGATTATATTATTATGGATTCCCAGGAAAATTTGAAATTGCTGCGAAAGGAAACCAAAAGAGAAATAGAAAATATTGTTGATATTACGCCCTTTGATTCCCGTGTGGATTTTGGAATCAGTCAGCAGTTAAATGTGCAAAAGGTAATGGTTCCGGTAGACGGAATGGATGAGGAAACTTTTGAAAAATTAATACAGGCGTTGGGGGAATATCTTCCTGCTAACGATAATGTGCGGATTCATTTGTTTACCAGAGTGGCGGACTATGATAGGAAGACAAAGTTATTGGCGCTGACAAGAGAGAATTTGAAAAAGGCCGGAATGGAAGAAGCATGGGCTTCAGAAAATAATAACAATGTAGCAGAGAATGCTTTGGAAAATCCGGAGAGTATACCGGTCAGATTTTTTGTGGAACAGTGCGTAGACGAATTGGCAGTAAGTAAATGTATGCGTGAGCAAAGACTTATTGTTGATATGCGGAAAAAGACGGAGTTGTATTTGAGAATCACGGGGATCAGCGTGGGGATTCCACAGATTGTATATAAGACAACAGAGTTTGTGGAAAACGGAAAAAATGGTCTGGTGGTGCGTAACATGTCCAAACTGGGGGATGCGATTTCCTTTTATCTGGACAGCATTACAAACTGGAATGCAGCAATGGTTTATTCTTATGAATTGGGTAAAAAATATACAACCGGAGTACTGGTTGATAAATGGAAAGAGGTTATAGAATTTGTTGGATGCAATTCGGGTTCTGCAACTGGGAATTGAAGATTGGAATCGCAGATATAAATTGCCTGAGAATGTTCTTTTGCTATATGAAAATGAGCACACGGAAAATCCAAAGTCGGAATTTGATCTGGTTTTTGTGGATAGAGAACTTTCTGATGCGGAGATAACATTGCTTATGGATGTTACCAAAGCCTATACGCTTTTTGTAACAGAACGTGTAACTTTGGCAGGGAGCATGAAGAAGTATTATGCCTGCAGAAAAGGAAGACGTATTGCGGAAGCGGATATCCAGGATTTTTTTCTGCATGAGGCGAGAAATTTTTTCACGAAACCTTACGGAGAGAAATTTTCCTTGGGGAAACTGGCGATTGCACAAGGATTTGCAGGAAATGTGGAATGGCAGGGCAATTATTGTGTAACAGTCAGTGGTGAGTTTGGGGAGGAATTGAGCCAGATTGCATATTGGCGAAATAACATTCCCGTATTTCAAGGGCAAGCCATAGAAATGTGGTTGGAATATGAAAAGGATCCGGGCATTGAAATTGCCCTTTCCATAACACAGTTCAAAAATGCAACCGTTTCTGAGGTACAGCAAAAATGGTATTTTACGGAAAAAGACTTGGATGAAATGGTTATCGTGGATAATCAAATGGCTACCGGACCGGTTTTTGTTTCTCTTTTGGCAAAAGGAAGCGGGACTTTGAAGATTATTGCATTGCATGACAGATATTCAAGGAGAGGACAAGGAATCTTTTTGCCGGGAGGCGACAGATATGTTGCGTCTAATAGGGAAGAAATACTTTATTATTTTAATCCGGGTGATATGAAACCACCTTTGAATGTGTATTTTTCCGGTTACAAGACAATGCAGAGTTTTGAAGGCTATTATATGATGAAGAGTTTTGGCAGCCCATTCCTTTTGATTTCGGAATCCAGATTGACCGGTGGTAGTTTCTATATGGGCAATGAGGAATATGAGAGAGGGTTTGCCACTATTATTCAAAAATATTTGGATGAACTGGGCTTTTCAAATGACCAGTTGATTTTGTCCGGAATCTCCATGGGAAGTCTGGCAGCGTTATATTATGGCTGTGATTTATTGCCCCATGCGATGATAGTAGGTAAACCTTTGGCAAATATCGGGGATGTGGCGTTAAATGAAAAACTGCACCGTCCGGGTGGATTCCCTACATCATTGGATGTACTTTATTACTTGAGTGGAGATACAAGCAATGAAGCGGCAGATTTATTAAATAACCGGTTTTGGAATAAATTTGACAGCACAGACTGGGGAAAATCCAAGTTTATTGTGTCTTATATGATGGAGGATGATTACGATTGTAATGCCTATAATATGTTGATTTCCCATTTAAAAGTGGCGGGAGTGCAAGTATACGGAAAAGGAATCCATGGCAGACACAATGATGAATCCAGGGGAATTGTCAACTGGTTTAAAAGCCAATATGAGAAAATCTTAAAGGAAGACTTTTTAAGAGGATAGCAGATATGATGGGGCAGAAGTGGACGGTTTTTTGGACGGAGTATTCAGCAGAAACTTATTTGTTTGGTTCGCAAATTGAATTTCATAAGAAAGATAATGTGGAATTTACAAATCTGCTTATGCCGCCGGGAACTATTATAAAGCAATGGCATTCTAAAACAAATTTTTACAAACAGAGGATAGAGCCTACGTTGCCAATTATTGACGGTGAAACGCAATATCAGATTACGCTGAATATAACCACAGAAGATAATGAGACACTGTTGGCACGTTTGATGTTTTATGATCGATATGGAGTAGAGGCCGGAATGGTATGGCTGAGAGATAAGGTGACAGTTTTCAAATGTCCTTTAAAGACATACAGTTATAGTTTGCAACTGATTAACAGCGGAGTAACCAAAATACATTTTCATTCTATTGTGATTCAGGAAGTTTTAGATGAGACAGAACAATAAATTAAAACGTCTAAACAGAATATTGGATAAGATTCATAAATACAAGGCTTATATGAGTTCGCTGACAGATAGTGAACTGGCTCATTTGACGGTGGAATTGAAAGAACGTTTGAGTCAGGGTGCGTCTCTCGAGGATATACTTCCTGAGGCTTATGCCGCTGTCTGTGAGGCGGATTACAGAGTTTTGGGGAAACGCCCTTACGATGTGCAGGTATTGGGAGCGATAGCGCTTCATCAGGGGGATTTGGTAGAGATGAACACCGGTGAGGGAAAAACCCTGGTGGCGACAATGCCGTTATATTTGAATGCCCTTTCCGGCAAAAGCACGATTTTGCTTACCACAAACGAATATCTTGCACTGCGTGATTCGGAAGAAATGGGAGCAGTGTACCGTTTCATGGGACTGACTGTGGCGGCAGGAGTGCGCGCAAAAGCGGAAGAAAGTTTTACCAATGACGAGAAGAGAGAAATCTACGCAGCCGATATTGTATATACCACCCATGGAACGTTTGGCTTTGATTATTTATTCAATAATTTGGTCACCTCTGCTTCGGAACGGTTTATGCGTGAATTCTATTACGTGATTATTGACGAGGCGGATTCGGTTCTTTTGGATAGTGCCCAGACACCCCTTGTTATCTCCGGCGCACCCAGAGTGCAGTCAAACTTATATGAATTGGCGGATTTTTTTGTAACCACACTTGTGGAAGGCCGTGATTATGAAAAGGACGAGCAAAAAGTATGGTTTACGGAAGAAGGAATTGCCTATACGGAGAAATTTTTCAGAATTGATAATTTTTACGGTAAAGAATATTTTGAAATCAATCGGCATGTAACGCTGGCACTGAGAGCCCATGCCCTTTATGAGTTGGAAAAAAACTATATGGTTTCCAATGAGGGGGAAATCCAGTTGTTGGATAACGGTTCCGGGCGTATGGCAAAGGGAATGAAGATACGTGGCGGACAGCATCAGGCATTGGAAATGAAAGAAAAATTAAAACTGTCCCAGGAAAACAGGTCTATTGCTGCCATCACCTATCAAAATCTTTTTTTGCTGTTTCCTAAGATGGCAGGAATGAGCGGCACCATTTCTGATGCGGCAGATGAGATTAGGG
>CAYRLN010000089.1:0-6298 GCA_964425065.1 uncultured Lachnospiraceae bacterium
ACAGGCGGAGCGTCACGAGAAGGAACTTTCCATGACAAGGAGCGAGTGGGAGGATAGCGTAGACCTCAAACTGCACAAGGTGAAGAGAAAATTAATTCTTACGGCCCGCGGATTGAGTAAAATGCTGAAAAAAGAAGAAGAGCAGGGTTGGATTTTAAATTCTGTGACACCTACTAAGTATTTCTTTGACAAAAGTACAGGTGGGCAGCAGGTGTATACCCTGGATACCAAATGGCTTACCAATCAGCGCAGAAAGCAGCAAGGGGAAGAAAAGATCGCCGATAACAAAGACTGGTATGCGTTGAGCAACGACTGGCAGTTGCAGAGCGTAAAGGATGCGGAGGAAAAAGGTTGGCAGTATGTATGCGCATTGGAAAACAGAACGATTATTTACAGAGGCGATGCGGATACGGTGCAGCCGCTTAATGATTCCAAATATGATTATAGTCTGAGAAGCACTTCCATTATCGGTGAGTATGGAATGTATTTGGTGTTCTGTGGACTTTTGGGCGGAATTGTCGGTTTCCTGATAGGGTATTTCGGAGTTTGGGGTAATCCGTAAGGGTTAAAATGAGTACATATGAGATTTATGTAAGAAAGATGGAGGAATGAAAATGGATAACATGAATGAAAAGGAAAATCAACAGCCGGTATTTTCCGGAAATAACGGATATCAGCCGGAGCAGATGCCGACGTATGGACAGCAACCGTACGGGCAGATGCCAATGATGCAACAAACGAAAAAATTATCTGCGGGTGCAAGGGTCGGCTACGGTTTTCTGTCATTGTCACCTATCGTTGCATGTGTTGCATTACAGTTTATCTGTGTGTTCGTAGTAATGATAGTCGGCGTGGTTATAGAAATGTTAAAAAACCCGGTAGATATGTCCGATATGAATGCTTATCTGGAATGGTATAATCAGGTGGTAGCGGATTATTCTTCCACAGGGGTAGTTGCTTATCACATCGTCGGAACGCTGGTGTTTGGAATCTGGTATTATTTCAGTTTCAAAAAACCCCGTCCCACTGTGATTGGCGCATTTAAGAAACTGAACTGGAAAAATGTTCTGATTGCTGTGTTGTGCGGTGTATGTCTTTGTTTCTTTGCCAACGGAACGGTATGCATTGAATCAGTGATTTTGCCAAAGATGGTGGAAGATTACATGGAAATGGCAGAGGCAGCGGGACTTGGAACGGATTTGTTCGTAATATTGGCGGCAATACTTCTTGCACCTATCGGTGAGGAATACGTGTGCCGCGGTCTCACCCAGAAATTTGCAAAGAAAGCCTTCGGAAAATTCTGGATTGCCAATCTTATTCAGGCATTCATGTTTGGCCTGATTCATATGAACTGGGTGCAGGGTATTTATGCTTTTGTAATAGGCCTTGTACTGGGTTGGATGGTTGAGAGATATGACAGCATCATCTTGGCAATGATTTTACACTGTACGGTAAACTTCTCATCCTCCACATGGGTTCCTTATGTGTTGGAAAATGTTCCTGCAAATATGGTGACCGGATTGATTCTTACAATTGTGCCTATGTTTTTGGTTGCAGGGCTGCTTATCTGGGGAGGTAAGAAAAAACAGGTTGCGTAAATTTATACTAATGATAGTGGGTTGTAAACGAATACATCAGAGGAACGTTTATGGAAATGATAAAATATATTTGCCCTGTTATTCTATTTATATTTAGTGTATTGGCAGTTTTTTACGCTGTGACTATTTTGTGGTCAGAGGACCGAAAAGATACAGAAAATAAATTGCTGTCGGTGTTTTGCTTAAGCAGCGCTATCTGGAGTGTGGGATTTGGCGCGTTGATTTTGCAGACGAATGAAGAGTGGGCATACTGGTGCCGTGTATTTGGTATGATTGGTACCATTTCGTATCTGATTACCGGCCAGTTGCTTGTTTCTTATTTATCAGGCATGAAAAGAAAGTGGGC
Organism: uncultured Lachnospiraceae bacterium; assembly: GCA_964425065.1. Lineage (GTDB taxonomy): Bacteria > Bacillota > Clostridia > Lachnospirales > Lachnospiraceae > Acetatifactor. The sequence goes on from CAYRLN010000089.1 coordinate 1,945, forward strand.
GCATTTCTTCAACGGATTTGCATGCTTAGGGGTTTTTGTTTTCTTTTTGACTGTAGAGCGCAGTCAGACGATTTATCGGCTGGAGAATGATGGTATGACTTATTCCTTTAAGGCAGGTCCGGCAAATACCATTTATACCGCCTATAGTCTGATTTTGGCATTGTTTATGTTCGGCATTGCCGTATATATGTGCTTTTCAAAAGTAAAGAGAATCCGGTTTTTTGGCAAGATTTTTATATTGGTAGTTATGGCGATGTTAATAGGAACCGTATTGGATACCGTATTTCCGCTGTTGGGCTTTACGGCCATTCCGGGAAGTACCCTGATGCAATTCTGGGGAATGCTGGTGGTATATATTGCGATTCGCGCAAACAACCGGTCGAAAATAAATATAGCGAATATGTCGGAGTTTATATATTACTCCCTGTCCATGCCGGTTCTGGTTTATAATTCTAAAAAGCGTCTGCAAATTGCCAATGATGCAGCGGCGAAGTTTTTTGGAATCAATCAGAATACGCTTCCCCAGCAGGACATCGGTTTGGGAATGCTTTTTGAATTGGACGATGACGCCGTTTTTGATTTTGAAGGAACCGCAAGCAACACAGATTCTGTTTGCATTCAAAATCAGGTGCCCTGTAATCTGGCTATTAACAAAATAGAGGACCGGTATAATGATATTATCGGCTACATTATTATCGTTACGGACTTGTCGGAGCATGTCAAAAATCTGCAGCGTTTGGAAGAGGCAAAACAGGAGGCCGAGGCGGCAAATCATTCAAAAACTGCCTTTTTGGCTAATATGTCCCATGAAATCCGTACACCTATGAATGCGATTTTGGGATTTTCTGAATTGATATTGAAAAAGGATACTTCCGATACGGTTCAGGAGTATGCTTCAGACATTAAAACATCCTGTTTGAATTTGTTGGCTGTAATTAATGATATTTTAGACATCTCGAAATTGGACTCCGGAAAGGCTGAACTTTCCTGCAGTAATTATCATACGGCAACATTGCTTCAGGAGGTTTATCATATTATTGATATTCAGGCGCGAAAAAAAGGACTGCTTTTTGAGATGAATGCAGATCCGAGAATTCCGAATGAATTATATGGCGACAAGACCCGGGTGCGGGGCATTTTGATTAATCTGTTGAACAATGCGGTGAAATATACGGAGCAGGGAAGTGTTGTGTTCAACGTGCGGCTACGGGGAATCAATAACAATTCCGCATCCTTGGAGTATGCAATTACAGATACGGGAATCGGTATGGAAGAGGATTCTTTAAAGCATTTGTTTGATAGTTTTGCACGCTTTGATTCCAAGAGAAATACCAATATTGAGGGTACGGGACTTGGCCTGTCCATAGTAAACGGATATGTGAACTTAATGGGTGGTGATATAAAGGTGGACAGCATTTACGGCTGTGGCACAACCTTCACGGTGAATTTGGACCAGGGGATTGCGGATGCTTCACCCATGAATCTTATCAAAACCACAGTAGCGGTAGGAACCTCTCTGAATGACGAGGAACTGAAAATTCAGGATACCCGCGTTCTTGTGACGGACGATAATCAGATTAACCTGAAGGTCATCAAAAACACTTTGGAGCATTACGGGCTTGCCGTGGATATCGCCGCCGGCGGTGGTGAGGCTTTGGAATTGTGTGAAAAAACAAAGTATGATTTGGTGTTCATGGACCAGATGATGCCGGGTATGGATGGCCTTGAGACTATGCAACGGATCAGAGAACTGTCTGACCATTATGCAGCCGGCGGGCAGGGAAAAATCGTTGTGCTGACCGCAAATGCTATTTTGGGTGTGCGGGACGAGTTGATGGAAAAGGGCTTTGACGAATATTTAAGTAAGCCGGTTCGATTTGATGAGTTAGAGCGGATTTTGAAACTGTTTATTCCAAAAGACAAATTTGCAGGTAAAAGCAGGAAGGAGCCGCAGAAGGAATCCGTAGTATCAGAGACCTCGGCGAAACCTGACATCATGGTTGTTTTGGAGGATTTGTTGCCGCAGGTAAACGTGGCAGCAGGGGTAGAGCATTGTAAGGGAGATGTGAAGCTTTATTGTGATATTTTGCATATCCTTTATGAAGATGCTGCCGGTCAGTTAAATAATTTACAAACTCTTTGGGAGCAGAAAGATTATTCAAATTTTGTCATCTTAATTCACAGTGTGAAAACACAATTGTTAAACATCGGGTATGTATTATTGGCGGAGGACGCCCGCATGCTGGAATTGGCAGGTAAAGAAAGCCGGTTTACATACATTGAGGAACACTTAGGGAATTTTGTGAACTCCTACAGGGAGTTTAGTAACCAGTTGGAAACTGTGTTTTCCAAGGTGACAAAAAATTAAGAAATTGCTAAGAGTTTACAGGTTGTCAATTCCAAAAAATTGTACTAGAATAAAAAGCGTATTTTTATTTTGAGGTGCATCTTTATGGAATCTGAAACGCCAAGGTTTAGTGGTAAAAAAATAATAACTTCAATCAAAAATAAGATAAGGCAATTCACACCGGCGGATGTGTACGGTGTGTTTGCCTTATTTGTTTTTCCGGCGGCAACCTTTTATCTGTTTGACGGATTTACCCATAATGCCTTTGTGGAAATGGCAGCCAAAACTCAATTTTTAAATATTATTTTCTTTTGGATTCTGGCGGTGTTTTTATATGGACTTTTCAGAAGACTGAATGTGGCTCTTATGGCAGAAACAGGCTTCTTTTTGATTTGGGGACTGGCAAATTATTATGTATTGGAATTTCGCGCGGCTCCCATTATGCCGTGGGACATATATTCCGTTAAGACGGCAGCTTCGGTGGCCGGGGATTATGAGTATTCCTTGGATAAGCAGGCGGCTTGGATATTAGTGGGTTTTGGCATTTTATTGGTGCTTGAATTTTTTTGTAAAAAGCAACTTGCGAAACGCAAATGGAAAATGCGGACGGCTGTAGGTGTAACATCCCTGCTTCTTATGAGTATTTATACGGGTATGGTGCAGAACGATACTTTTATCAGAAATTGGGGAATGTACGATAAACTTTTTACACCCACGGTAATGTGCAAGAGAGACGGAAATCTGGTGGCCTTTCTGATGGAATTGGAATATCTGAAGGTAGAAAAGCCGGAGGGGTATGACGAGGAGGAAGTGGAAGCGTATTTGGCGGAGGATGAGACAAGCAGCGGCAGCGTTGCTTCCGGTGTGGACGATGACACAGATGTAGGTGACAAAACGGATGCAGCTGATGGAACAGTGATTGTTGATGATGTGCATCGCCCCAATATCATTGTAGTAATGAACGAAGCCTTTTCGGATTTGTCTGCTTTGGGAGAGTTTGAGACAAACGTGGATTATATGCCTTTTCTTCACAGTATGCAGGAGGGGGCGGAAAATACCCGCACCGGGACACTCCATGTGTCGGTGCTGGGCGGAAATACGGCGAACACGGAGTTTGAATTTTTGACGGGAAGCAGCATGGCCTTTTTACCCCAGGGAAGTGTGGCGTATCAGCAGTATGTGAATGAAGAGACGCCTTCCATGGCATCCTATTTGAAGGAAATGGGCTATGATACCATTGCCATACATCCCTATTATGCCGGTGGTTGGGAGAGGGATGAGGTGTATCCCAGACTCGGATTTGATAAATTCATTGCCATTGGTTCCTTTACGGGGGACGAAAAGGTAAGAAATTATTATTCGGACGAAGCCTGTTATGAAAGAATTATTGCCCTTTACGAAAACAGAGGGCAGCAACCGCTATTTTTGTTTAATGTAACGATGCAAAATCACAGCGGTTACACCGGAGAGTTTGAAAATTTTACGGCAGATGTGGCGGTGGAAGATTCTACGTCTGTGGTGCTGAATAATTATTTATCACTTCTGAAAATCAGTGATGAGGCTTTGGGAAAACTGGTAGAATATTTTTCCGGAGAAGAAGAGGACACCATGATTGTATTCTTTGGCGATCATCAGCCCACAGCCTCTGTCAGCAGACCTGTTTTGACGCTAAACGGAAAAAGCACAAACTCTTTGACAGAGGAAGAGCAAACGAAGTATTATGAAGTACCCTATATGATTTGGGCAAACTTTGATATAGAGGAAGACACGGAGGGGGAGATGAGTGTAAATTTCCTGGCCACGGAAGTCTTTGAACTCTGCGGATTTGAATTGCCGGCATATTGGAAGGAGCTGGATGAGGTCAGGGAAGAATATCCGATTATCACAGCGATGCAGATACAGGATACAAAAGGAAACAGATACGAGATGGAAGATGTGGAAGAAGCGCTGAATTTCTATCAGCAGATACAATATTATACGCTGTTTGAATGAGAATCTGCCCGCTTA
>CAYRLN010000090.1:0-5945 GCA_964425065.1 uncultured Lachnospiraceae bacterium
ATAATCACCGCCATAAGTTCCATGCGGTTGTTGGTTGTCTCAATTTCTCCGCCACAGATAGGACAATTTACGCCAAGTCTTCTTCTGGCAGCGATTCCTTTGGCATTTTTACCTGCAAAAGGTCTGATTTTATCCGCCAAAGGCTCCACCAGGTTTTGGTCAATCATGGAAATGGTTTCTTTCCGGATAAAATCTTCCAATTTTTCACGGTAATCCACCATATCCACGGTGCCTTTTGTAATGCCGTCCAGTCCCTTTTCCCAGGAAGCTGTCATCTTGGGATTTAAGAGTTGGGGAACCGTCATATTTACCACTTCATAAACCATTTCACCGAGATTTTCCGGTGTCAATACCTGGGTCTTTTTATTTAAATTCAAATATCCGATGCGGATTAGTTTTTTAATAATTTCTGCTCTGGTTGCGGAAGTACCGATACCGGAACCTTTAATCTGGGCACGCAACTCCTCATCTTCGATAAGTTGTCCCGCATTTTCCATGGCAAGCACCATGGAGCCGGAGGTATAACGCTTGGGCGGGGAAGTTTTTCCTTCCTTAATCATCAGTTCCTTTACTGCAATGATATCACCCTGCTTTAAGGTTTCGGCCACACGGAGCAATGCCTGGCTATTGCTTTCATTTTCACCTTCGGCATCTTCGCCCTCTTCCTTGTCACCGGCATTCTCCGCAGGATTTTTTTTGCCTGCAATTTCCAAATATCCGGGCTCTTTTAACACTTTTGCACCCGCAAAGAACTTTTCATTTTCCATACCGATGGTAAGTTTTACATTGTTGTAAACTGCGGGTGGATAAAAGATACTTAAAAATCTTCTGACAATCAAATCGAAGACTTTGCGCTGAATCTCATTTAAATTCTTTACCGCTTCCGTCTGTCCGGTGGGAATAATTGCATAGTGGTCTGTCACCTTAGAATCGTCTGTATAAGGAGAATTGGCCAATCCGCGGTACATTCCTTCTTTCAGGATTCTGTCTGTAAAGGTTTTGGTTGGTTCATAGGCTTTGATTCCGTTCAGGTTCTTCGTGATAACCTTTGCCACCGCACCGGAAAGCACCCTTGCATCAGTTCTGGGATACGTGGTGAGTTTCATTTCATACAAATCCTGAGCCGCCTGCAGGGTTTCGTCGGGACTGATTTTAAACCGCTTGGAACATTCCGCCTGCAACTCTGCCAGGTTAAATAAAAGAGGGGCTTTCTTTTTGGAAACTGTCTTTTCCAGTTCCTTTACCACCGCTTCTTTTCCTGTCAATTTCTGTTGCAGCTGTTCTGCGTGGATTCTCTCTTTAAATCCGTTCTCTTTATATAAGAGGGGAGATTCAAAATAAGAGGAACCTTCTACCGCCTTCCACTCCCCCTCAATCCCTGCATCGGTAAAGCTTCCCACCAGACGATAAAAAGGAGTTTCCACAAAGTTACGGATTTCTCTTTCCCTGATGACAACCATGCCAAGAACGCAGGTCATAACACGACCTACGGCGATTGCGGTATAATTTTCTGTTCCTGCCGTGTCATTTAAAAGTTTACCGTACTTTACGGACATTACACGGGAAAAGTTAATTCCCATTGCATAATCCTCAATGGCACGCATCACACCACTCTTACCTAAGTTGGCGTAGTCTGACATAGGTCTTGCTTCCCGGATTCCGCGAAGAATCTCCTCCTCGGTCTGGGAATCAATCCAGACACGGAGTTCTTCCATCCCCGGACGTACCCCGCCAAAAGAGCGGATGTTTTCTTCAATGGTTTGTCCTTCTTTTCCGGCGTCTCCTGCCCAATACACTTTATCAATATCTTCCCTAAACAGCATCTCATGAACGATATTGTATTGCTTTCTCACATTTTCAATGACATCATACTTGTAATCCTTGGGTAAGAAAGGCAAATCCTCCAAACGCCACCGCTTATATTTCTCATCATACATTTCGGGATACACCATTTCCACCAAATGTCCCACGCACCATGTGATGACATATTCGTTATTTTCTATGTATCCGTCATTTCTTCCGTTTACCCCCAGTACTCTTGCGAATTCACGTGCAACAGAAGGTTTCTCCGTTATAATTAACGCTTTTGCCACAAAATTTCTCCTTATCCTGTTATCATGGGTTTACGGCAAACAGGTGCAACTTATGATTTTTCTCCGTTTCCATCATTAAATCTCTGTCAAATCGCCCCGTTGCAAACAAATAAACATGGTCTGTCTTTATTTTTGCCAGTTTTATATTTGCCAGTACCTCCTCGTAATCTTCCATACCCAGCACCGGAGTTTCATAGTAACACTTTGCCACCAGCATTTTACCTTCCGCATCCTGCGCCACGATATCCAAACTGCCGTTCTTGCCTACCCATTCACCACTTTTCACATAATTGACGTCCAAGCTGCCTTTTCTTCTGCCATCCTCTAATATCTCCATACAGATATCTTTGAAAAATTCTGCAGTATATGCGCTTAAACTATCCGAAATATAAATGTCATAAAAATCTTCCGCCTTTATTGTCTGAAGTGCGCTCAGATTGGGATATACAAACCGGAAATAAAAATATAAGAGATGATTTTTAATACGGTAAACCCCTTTTTGCGTTTGGTCTCTGCCTTCCGTATCAAAGGAAAACACCTTTTCCACAATCTCCGGTTCCATTAAATTTTTTAAATATACACTGATTTTTGCCCTTGAAAATTCTGTATGAATATACAATTCATTTAACTTACGTTTTCCCTCCGCAACAGCAGCCAAAATGGTATTGTAAACGGCAGGTTCCCGCAACTCCTCCGACAAAAGAGCGACTGCTTCTCCGTTTAGGCTGCCATTCGGTGCTAACAAATGCCGGATGATGTTATCTTTTACAGATAAATCTCCGCTAAAGTGCATCCAAAGTCCCGGCACACCACCTAAAATGCTATAACATTCCATACACTGCTCCATGGTGTAGTCCGGAAAGACTTCTACCATATCAGCAAACCTGAGTTCCTTCAACTTCATGAGCCCGGAAAGTGCATATGCGTTTCTACCTAATTTTTGAAGCATGGTATTTTCCACCCATCCCACCGAAGACGAGCACAAAACAACTAAAACTTCCTTTTGTTCGGATTCTGAACGCACAAAAGAAACCAGTTCCTCCATAAACGACGAACCGGTCTTTACGATATATTGAAATTCATCTACTATTACAATCTGTTTTTCCGTCTGATTTTCCACAATGGACTTGAAAATATCCGTGTAGGAAGGATAATCTTCTACTTTCCTCCCCATAGCCCGCATATCTTTTGCCCATTGATATCTCTGTTCCCTCTCCGAGCAGGCACGGGCCTGATAATACACATTCGAAACATCCCTTGCAAATTGTTTTACCAAACTGGTCTTTCCGATATTTTTCTGCCCGTAAAGTACGATAATCTGACTTCCGCCCCTGTTATAGTACTGTGCGAGCTGATTTAATTCATTCTCTCTTCCAATCAGCATTTTCTATCCTCTTAAACTTATAACAGTTTAATCAACATCTTATCTATTTCTTCCTCCGGCATAGGTTTGCCAAGCAGGAATCCTTGTATCATATCACAACCGATGTTCTTCAAGTAAGTAAACTGCCCCTCTGTTTCCACACCTTCTGCCACAGTCTCATATCCCAATTTATTTACAAGTCCTACTATGGAATCAATAATCACACGGCTGGAATCATCTCCCTCGATATTGTCCACAAAAGATTTGTCAATTTTCAAAGTGTCAATGGGCAGTCCTTTCAGGTATGACAAAGAAGAAAATCCGGTTCCGAAATCGTCCAGCGAAATGCGGATGCCATACTCCCGCAATGTCTGCAGTTTTTCCTTTACTTCATCCAAATCCTCAATAAGAACCGTTTCCGTGATTTCCAATTCTACCTCAGAGGGTTCCACATTATATTTATGAACCGCATCCATAATCACACTTACAAAGTCTTTCCGCTTATATTGAATGGCAGAAATGTTGATGGACATAATCATGGGATAACCATATTTTTCTTTCCATTTTGCATGACAGCGTAAACACTCATCAACAATCCATTTTCCGATGGCAACGATTGTCCCGTTTTTTTCTGCAACCGGAATGAAAACAGACGGATTGATTAATTTTCCGTTTTCATCTCTCCAGCGGATCAAAGCTTCCACTCCTCTTAATCTGCCGTTTGCCGCATTATACTGAGGCTGGAAAAACATCTTGAAATTGCGGATGGAAGAACCCACATCCTTTAGTTTATTATCAATATCAGCATTCTGCATAAATTCCTGCAAAATTGGCGCATCGAAATATTGCAGTCCCGCTTTTCCTTTATCTTTTGCTTTGAACATTACAATCTCTGCGCAATTTATCAATTCAATCGCCGTTGTTGCTGCTTCCGGATATTCCGCCACACCAATGGACACAGACAAAAACAATTCCTGTCCGGTACTGATAACAAAGCCCTGTTTCATTCTTTCACGTATGGTATGATAAATATTCTGGACAGATTTTGTACCCTGGGGGTCATAAATCGCCATACAAAATACATCACTGTCCATGCGGCATACAATAATATCTTCCCGTTGGAATTCATGTAAATATCTTCCGATTTCCTGCACGATTTCATCACCGGCCAAGAGTCCCATACCGTCATTAATCTGTCTGAAATCGTCTATATCAATAAAAAGTACACTTACCACATCGCCCTGTACTTCTGCTTTCTGTACAAATTCACCCAGGCGCACCACAAAATAATTACGATTATATAACCCTGTCAGGGAATCGTAATACGCCATATATTTTAACTCTTCATTTTGCAATTTCTGTTTTGTAATGTTACGGAAACCAATCACCTTATCAAGAGGTACCTTGTTTTCATCATAAAATACATTCACTTCAATTCTCAGCCAGGTTATTCCATCATTCAAACGACATTCCATGATTTCTTTTTCCTGACCTGTCTTTTCCAAAAGAAGTATCCCTTCCAACTGATTGCAAAAGTCGCTTTCCACTTCATCGATCATCTTCAGGAAATCCCTGCTGTCCTTTACTTCAAAAGGGAAGAATTTTTCCCATTTTCCCACTGTTTTTATCTCATTTGAAGTAAAAGCACAATAAAGGAAGGCATCGTCAGATGTATCACAAACAAGCCGGTACATTCTTTCTTCCCCGCTAAGTTTCTGATTCATCGCTTTCAATAAACTCAATTGATAGCGTACTTCATCCATAAACAATGCCTCCCAACATTTTATCTTGCTGTAAATTTATTGCTTTATTTCTTTGTAATATATCCCTGTGCTTTTAAGAGTTCCGCACAAAGAATTGCTCCGCCTGCTGCACCTCTTACGGTGTTGTGTGCCAGACCAATAAATTTGAAATCATACACACTGTCTTCGCGGATACGGCCAACGCTTACACCCATGCCCTTTTCATAGTCCACATCCAGTTTAACCTGAGGACGGTTATCCTCTTCCAGATATTGGATAAACTGCTTGGGAGCACTGGGAAGTCCCAGTTCCTGAGGTGCCCCTTTGAAGTTCACAAGTTTTTCAATAAGCTGTTCTTTGGTAGGTTTCTTTCTGAATTTCACAAATACAGCCGCTGTATGACCGTCAAGAACGGGAACACGGATACACTGACAGGTGATTACAGGGGATGCGGCGGGTACGATTACGCCGTCTTTAATCTCACCCCAGATACGAAGAGGCTCTTTTTCAGACTTCTCTTCTTCTCCACCAATGTAAGGAATAATATTTTCAACCATTTCAGGCCAATCTTTAAAGGTTTTACCTGCACCGGAAATCGCCTGATAAGTCGTTGCCACCACTTCATAGGGCTCAAACTCTTTCCATGCTGTAAGAGCGGGTGCATAACTCTGAATGGAACAGTTGGGTTTTACCGCAACAAAACCTCTTTTTGTTCCGAGACGTTTCTTCTGGAATTCAATTACTTCC
>CAYRLN010000090.1:5955-6258 GCA_964425065.1 uncultured Lachnospiraceae bacterium
GTTGTTGGAAACAACAGGAGTCTCTGTCTTTGCGTAAGCATCTTCAATCGCTTTGATTTCCTCTTTCGTCATATCAACTGCGCTGAAGACAAAATCAACTTCCGACGCAACTTTTTCTACTTCATTGACATCCATAACAACAATGTTTTTCACTGCTTCAGGCATGGGTTTTGTCATTTTCCATCTGTCACCCACAGCCTCTGCATATGTTTTTCCTGCTGAGCGGGGACTGGCTGCGATAGTTGTCACCTCAAACCAGGGATGGTTTTCCAAAAGAGAAATAAATCTCTGGCCAACCATACC
>CAYRLN010000091.1:0-6255 GCA_964425065.1 uncultured Lachnospiraceae bacterium
AATCTTTTACTGCTTCAAATCCGTTAGGATATACTTTGCAGATATTTTTTAATTGTAAACTTGCCATTTTGTAACTCCTTTCTTACATACATGAAACTTTTTCACATGAACTTAGTATAAATGAAATTTTTTTTCTATGCCATGCCACAATTCCACAAAGATTTTTGTCCGCTTTGTAAAAATTGCTTATCATCACTTGCTTTTTTTAATTTGACCAGCACATTGTACAAAGGTTTTTAAGTTTGATGTACACTTTAAACAAATTTCTTTTATTTGTCGTCTCCATAAAATGCCAATTGGTTCTTTCCTCTTTTCTTTGCCACATAAAGAGCAGCATCTGCCGCCTTATACAGACCTTCAAAATCTGCGGCATCTCTTGGAAATACCGCCGCACCAATACTTGCATTGGGTGAATATTTTACATACTCGCCAACCTGAAGATTGCTAAAGAAACGGAGAATTCTCTCAACCTGTTTCTTAAGTTCTTCCTCTTCCTTTACATTCTTAAGGAAAATCGTGAACTCATCTCCACCGGTTCTTCCGATGATATCGGAAGCCCTGAATTCTGTCTTAATCATGGTTCCCACTGCACGGAGTACCTCGTCACCGAACGCGTGTCCCATGGTATCATTGATTTTCTTAAAGTTGTCTATATCCAGCACAAACATCAATGCCTGTGCACCCGGATTATCGGCAATATATTCCTTGATTTTTCTTTCCGTTGCCGCTTTATTATACAAATCCGTAAGCAAATCCGTATCCGCTTTTGCCTCCAAGCTTGCCTTTCTCTCTTTGTCGGATGTCTTGGCCACCACAAAAAGCACAAACACCAAGACTCCAAAAACTGTCGAAAGCACAATCAACTGAGCAATCGCCCTTCTGGTTTCGACCCACTCATGTTCCACTTGTTTATCCACGTAGGAGGATGTCAACTCTACCACAATACTCCAGTCTAATATCCCCAATCTGGCACATACAAAGGCATGGGCACCATTTTTCATTTCCACATAACTTACGGAATTGGTTTTCGCATCAAGGGTTTTAATCATCTGATTTAATTGTGTCTCATCCGCGCCGTCTTCCAACAACTCCTTCCATAGATTGTGGTCTTCCTCAAGATAGTTGTCATCCAAACCCGTGTATGCCATTACGTTTCCGTCCCCGTCCACCACAAAGATTTGGCTACCGGTACCAAAGTCTGCTCTTTTCGCAATATTTCTGAACAGACTCACATCATAGTATTGCAAAAACAATCCGGTCCTTTCACCATCCGTCCCGATGGAAGAAACACATACAATCGCGGATTTTCCTGTGATACCATCATCTTTCACATATATGTAACCTTTGCCGGAATTTGTAACTTTTTCAAAATAATCCAGTGAGAATATATTCTTCCGCTGTACAGTTGTTTCACCCGTAACTTTGTAAATAGCTTTTCCTGAATTATCACAAAGTACTGCTAAATAATTATCACTGTTATCTCCCAGCGAAATCAGAGTGGAATTGATTCTAACTTCATCATCCTCATCCAGTGCTCCCGCCACAAGTCCAACCGTGTTTCCCTGTTCTCTCATATCGGTTAAAATATCTCTCAATTCCACGGCATAACCTTCCACCGTGTCCATGAATTGTTCTTCCACCTCAGCCTGCTCGCTAACCGACAATTCCGTCATCAGCCGAAACATCAGCACAAGGGACACTGCAATAAATAAGAAAAACAAAAAAGGCCAATTATTCAGGTATGCTTTTTGTTTTTTCTCCCCCATGTCTACCTCCGTTTATTTTTCTTCCTCTGACATATCTTTAAAAATTCTTTGGTCATCTTCTTCCGGCGTTTCCGGAAGCGGACCTCTCTCGGCTTCAATTCTGGCCAAAATCTTTTCTTCCAATTCCTTGAATTTTTTATTATACAGCAATGCACTGACGAACACCGGTGCCGAGATACCAAACATCAATACAAAAGGGAATGCCTGTATGAACAAAACCGCCACAACAACCGGGATAATATAACAGATAATCATCAGTATTGTCTTGGGGAAATTCATCAGGCTGAGTGCAAACGCATTCTTCACAGTCGCCTTAGTGGTGTTTGTAAACTTAGCCAACATGGCAAATACCCAGCACAAGGTAAAAGATAACAGCAGGGCGGTTACCATGAGTAACACTTCGACCCAGTATCCGATTTCCAAATCGGCATTTGTTCTCATGATTATAAAATCTGCTGCCAGAATAAGAATAAGTACAAGAGACACCATCCAAATCAATGTCGCCTGCTTAAAGTTCATCTTGAAGGATTTAAAAAATTCCTTTGCTATGTACCCTTCTTCATTTCGTCTGATTTTCAGTGCTACATAATGACAGGCTGTCAAAGACGCACCAGCCGTAAAAATCGGCAGGCAACAAATAAGTGTCAAAATATTCAGTAACATCAAGTCTGCCACCTTGTTCAGCACACGAACAAGAGGGCTGTCCAAATCAAAAAATCTTCCCATCTGTAGGTTACTCCTCTATAAAAATTTTTCCATAGAAGTCACGCGAATTCCCGCTATATACTCCTCCGGTCTGCTCACCCTAAAGCCCAATTTTCTGTAAAAACCGACTGCATAGGGCGCCGCTTTGACAGTCATATAAATTTCATGGCGCTCGTTTTTCATAAATTCGGCCATTCTCCGGATCAGTTCGCTTCCGATTCCTCTCCGGTGATAGGCCTCCTCTATAAATAACAGTGAAATAAAATTTCCTTGGCGCGCTGAAATTTCACCCACAATCTTTCCCTCATATGTTGCCACCAGTATCGGATATTTTCCCTCCAAATACCAGCGTTTCAGTTCCCCGTCATGCAAGAAAGCATAAAAGTTCCTGATTCCTTCCGGCGTATAGTCGGCGGCCTCAAATTTCATAAATGTCCGCCATACCATGTCCATGGTCTCATCCCATTCTTCCGGTTTCATCCACCGTATTTCAAATGGAAAATCGCCTTCTTTCATTCCTTCCGTCCCCACTTTTCCATATTTAACCACTCAATTCCCCAAAGTACGAATATCTACTTTAAATCATATCAAATTTAAGTAATTTTTACAAGAATATATTCCCACTCCGGCACTATCCCTATGAGGGTTCCACAATGTTGATAAGAGGCATTCCATTTTCCAGAGCATAAGCATTTTCCAAAGTTTCTACCGCTATGGCCTGCATCGCCTCTTCGGTAAAGAAACCCATATGGGACGTGATAAGCACATTGGGAAAAGTCATTAGTCTTGCCAGGTGCTCATCCGTAATGATATCTCCGGATCTGTCCTCGTAGAAAATGCCTTCCTCTTCCTCATACACGTCCAGTCCAACACCGCCGAATTTCTTTTCCAAAAGACCGTCAATCAGACTTTCGGTATCTATCAGCCCACCTCTGGAAGTGTTTATCAGATATACACCTTCCTTCATCAAACCGATTGTCTCTTTGTTAATCATGTGCTTTGTATCTGTAGTGAGCGGACAATGAAGGGAAATCACGTCAGACCGTTTCATAAGTTCTTCCAGGGAAACGTATTCCACCTCTAACGACTTGTTGGGATATGGGTCATAGGCCAATATATGCATCTGAAACCCTTTCAAAATCTGAATCATCGCCTGACCGATTTTACCGGTTCCCACAACGCCTGCCACCTTATGATTCAAATCCATGCCCATAAGTCCGTTCAGGCGCATATCAAATTCTCTTGTTCTTCCGTATGCCTTATGGGTTTTCCTGTTGACCGTAAGCAACAATGCCATAGCAAATTCTGCCACCGCCTCCGGAGAGTAACTGGGCACCCTGAGCACGGCAATCCTTCCCTTTGCAGCTCTGATATCCACATGATTAAATCCGGCACTGCGCAATAAAATACCTTTTACTTTCATTTCGCACAATTCGTCAATCATTTCCTCATTTACATAATCATTTACAAAAATACAGATTGCATCGTATCCTTTTGCCAACCCAATCGTATCTTTATTACAGGGCAACTCTATAAAGCGAATCTCAAACCCGTACTCCTTGCCGAGAGGTTCAAACCATTTTTTGTCATAAGGTTTCGTTCCGTAAAATGCTATTTTCATAATCCTTTTCCTTTCCTTGTCTCCATAATGCAAAAAGACCCTGCGGGATGAAAATACATCCTTTGCAGGGTCATTTCCACCACTCAACCCGGGAAACATGTTTCACATGCACACTTTATGAATAGTGTATAGTTTTCTTGCTTTTTTTATTCTGCGTTTTTCTTCGAGATTTGTTTTTCAAGCCAGTTACCGATATCATTCATAACCGTTTCTTTTTCAAAATCATTCAAAATCTCATGACGGCTTTCCGGATAAAGTTTTAATTCCACATCCTGCAACCCCGCTTCTTTTAACCCATCATAAGTTCTCTGAACGCCAACCCCATATTCTCCTACCGGGTCATGGACTCCCGATGCCAGAAGCACGGGAAGACTCTCTGGAATCTTCTCCAAATTCTCTTTCTCAGATGCCCTTTTTGCAAGTTCGAATAAGGTTGCGAAACCATTTCCGGTAAATAGGAAACCACAATCGGGGTCTGCCATATACCGCTCTACCACAGAGTCGTCCCCGGCCAACCAATCCATCTCCGTTTTGGGATTTTCTATCTTCTGGTTGTAAGTGCCGAAGGCTGCGGAATTCAAAAATTTGCTTGGACGCTTGGCTCCTCCGAAAAGATTAATCATGCCGGCCGCTATTTTTCCGCTCTTTATTACAGAATCCGCCTGCATTCCCGTTCCGAGAAGTACGGCTCCGTCAATACCGGTTCCGTATCTTGCCATATAACTGCGGAGAATAAAGGAGCCCATACTGTGCCCAACTATAAAATAGGGTACGCCGGGGTAAAGTTGCTGTGTCATCTTTTTCAAACGATGACTATCACGAACCACTACTGTGGCAGGATCCTGGGTGCAAAAATAACCCTGCACCTGTCCTTCCCCTACTGATTTTCCATGGCCGAGATGGTCTTCCCCCACCACTACCATATTCCTATCCGTCAAAAAACGGGCAAATTCTTCATAGCGTTCCACATACTCTGCCATCCCGTGTATGATTTGTACCACACCGGTCACATTCTCTGCATCCGGCATGTATCTCACCCCATGGATTTTGCTTTTACCGTCTCTGGAATCAAAATAAAACTCTTCTTTTCTCATCTCTGCCTCCTATCTAGCAGATTTCTGCTCCTGCGGGCATATCTTTTTCCGGTTTCATCAGGGCAAGGTTGCCATCTGCATCCTCAGCACAAAGGAGCATTCCTTCAGAGACTACTCCGGCCAGGGTTGCAGGTTTTAAATTCACCAGGACCATCACTTTTTTACCCACCATTTCCTCCGGTGTGTAATGCATTTTAATACCTGACACAATCTGTTTTACCTGACTTCCGATACGGACCTGTGAACAAAGCAGTTTCTTTGATTTGGGA
This sequence comes from uncultured Lachnospiraceae bacterium, assembly GCA_964425065.1. GTDB lineage: Bacteria > Bacillota > Clostridia > Lachnospirales > Lachnospiraceae > Acetatifactor. The sequence goes on from CAYRLN010000091.1 coordinate 5,456, forward strand.
ACCGCTTCACAGGCGATAATTTCACCCACCTGGAACTGCAGGGCAGCAAAGTCATCATAAGAAATTTCCGGCTTGGACTCTATATCAATCACATTTGCTTCCTGAGTTGCTTCCTCCGTTTTTCCTTCCGCAGCCTCGGCCTTGGCACGTCTTTCGGCAAACATTGCCTCTGCCTTTTCCAAAACCTCTTTTACATCCAATCTTGCGAACAGGATTTCCGGTTTTTCTGTTACCTTTTCACCACTCTTGTAAAGACCAAAGGTTTTCATCTCTTCAAAACTTCTCAAATCCGCATTGAGCTGTGCTGCAATTTTTTCTGCAGTTTCAGGCATAAAGGACTGAAGCAGTGAAGTTCCGATTACAATGCCTTCTACCAAATTATAGAGAACAGTGGAAAGTCTGTCCGCCTTTGCCTCATCTTTCGCCAATACCCAAGGTTCTGTCTCGTCAATATATTTATTACAACGTTTGAATACTGCGAAGATTTCTGTCAGGGCATCCGCCACTCTGAGTTCATCCATCTTGGCTGTAACTTTATCCAAAGCACCGGTGGCCACTGCCTTCAAATCCGCATCCACTGCCACATCATTTTCCGAGAGTGTAACCCCTTTATCAGCAACCACACCGCCAAAGTATTTATTGCTCATAGAGATGGTTCTGTTTACCAGATTGCCCAATGTATTTGCCAGGTCAGAGTTGAGACGCTCTACCATCAAATCCCATGTGATTGTTCCGTCGTTTTCAAAGGGCATCTCGTGAAGCACAAAATAACGTACCGCATCTACGCCAAAGAAATCCAC
>CAYRLN010000092.1:0-6254 GCA_964425065.1 uncultured Lachnospiraceae bacterium
AGAGATTCGCGAAATCAACACGGTGAACGCAGATTCTGCAAAACAGATTAACACGTTGGCCACTGAGTCCCTTAAGAAACTGGAGAACGTGGACAAGGTTAATGAACTGATTGATATCAGTTTGGTCAAAATCGAAGAGTTCAAGGCCAGTGAAGAGAACGTAGAACGCTTAGAGGAAAAACTTGCGGAATTAAAGGATTATATCGAGGCGTTACAGGGTGAATTGACAGAGCATGTACATAAAGAGAACGTTAAAGTATATCGGAACGTACAGGCGGTTGTTACAGAGGAATCCGTAAAACTGGGTGAACAGAACAATGTTAATGCAGCGGCGATTAAAAAGGTTTCCGGTAAAGCGAGTGCGGCACTCATATTCTCCATCATGACACTGATTGTGACAGTGGCAGGTCTGGCATTACAAATTCTTACCCTCTTTGGACTGATTTAAGGGAGAGCGCATGGGAAAACAACTTTGGAGACCCGGAAATATGTTGTATCCTCTTCCGGTTGTAATGATTACAGTTGCAGATAAGGAAGGAAATTCCAATATTATAACAGTGGCTTGGGCGGGAACTATTTGCAGTGATCCGGCCATGGTGTCCATTTCCGTCAGACCGGAGAGACATTCTCATAAGATGCTGGTGGAAAGCGGGGAATTTGTCATCAATCTGACCACAAAGGATTTGGCGTACGCCACGGATTATTGTGGTGTAAAAAGCGGTCGTGACGTGGACAAGTTTAAGGAGATGAATTTGACGGCGGTTCCGGCATCCATCGTGAAAGCACCTATGATTGAAGAAAGCCCCGTTAATATTGAGTGCAAGGTAACGGAAGTAAAAAAACTCGGAACCCATGATATGTTCATGGCTGAAGTGGTAGCAGTCCATGCTGATGAAAAGTACATGGATGAAAAAAATAAATTTCATTTGGAAAAGGCTGACCCCATTGTATATTCCCACGGAACGTATTTCACTTGCGGGGAACAGATTGGTACTTTCGGATACAGCGTGAAGAAAAAATAAAAATATAAATGAAAACCTCAACCGGTTCGCTGCTTTGACTGGCAGTTACGAATCGGATTGAGGTTTTTTTTCGTCTTTTGCCTGGGAAAAGAGACTGCCGCGAACCACGGATGAAGCACCGTAGCGGGAGCGGATAGAATCCAGGGCCGCGTCCAATTTGGCTTTCTTTTCCGTATCAATGGTTGGAGTGGCAGGTTGGGAGGCGTTTGGTGTGGTGGTCTCGGCCGGTTGGAAGTCAAAAAGGCTCATTTGAACCGGTTCATCCTTGGGCTGGAGTTTGGAGGTCCGCACCCCGAGTAAACGGATAGGAGTTTGATTCCAAAGTTCATCAAACAGTTCCATTGCCGCCTTATATATGGCATCGTTGGAAGCCGAAGGGGGATTTAGAATTTTCTGGTGGGAGACGGAACGGAAAGTGTTGTATTTTATTTCCGTACACACCAATCCGGCGATTTCCCCGGAGGCACGAAGTCTCTTTCCGACAGATTCGGAAAGGGCGAGAATTGTTCGTGCAGCTTCCTCACGGTCGGTTACATCATGGGAGAGCGTGGTAGAATTGCCGATTCCCTTTTGCTTGACGGGAAGATACCCGACTTCGGAATCGTCGATGCCATTGGCATATTCCCAGAGAAGTTTGCCGTGGCTTTTGAGGTGGGCTTCTATGATAGACAAATCTGCCTTTGCCAAATCACCGACAGTCAGGATTTCCAGTTTTTTTAAAGTCTCCACGCTGGACTTTCCGCACATGAAAAGTTCGGTGATGGGAAGGGGCCAAAATTTGGTCTGGATTTCCCATGAGTAGAGTGTATGCACCAAATTTGGTTTTCTGAAATCAGATGCGGTCTTTGCCAAAACTTTTTTATCGGAAATACCAATATTAACCGTGAAACCAAAGCGGGCGTAAATTTCGTTTTTTATGTTTTCTGCGGCTTCTTCCGGGGAGGGGTATAAATGGGATACGGAAGTAAAATCCATATAACATTCATCAATGCTGGCCTGCTCGATATCCGGACAGATATCCATTAAAAAATTCATCAGCTCCCGGCTGCGCTTTTCGTACATGGCATGGTCGGGGGCGGCGGAAACAAGGTTGGGGCATTTACGCAGGGCATTTACAACCGGTTCGCCTGTGACAATACCGTAAGCTTTTGCGGGAATGGACTTGGCGAGGACTACGCCGTGTCTTTTTTCGATATCTCCGCCTATGATGGAGGGGATAGTCCGAAGATCTGTGGTGGCGCCTTCGCTTAGTAATTGAAGTGCCGTCCAACTTAAAAATGCAGAATTTACGTCGATATGAAAAATAATGCGCTCCATAAGCCCCTCCTTTTCTGAAAAACTCTGAAAATAGTATACCATAAGATGAAAAAGAAGTGTGATTTTTCCGTGAAATCTCCCCCTTTTTACTTTACAAGCCGCCCGTTTACTGTTAGAATAGGAATTGTTACAAAATTGTAAACTGGCAAGGAAGAAATAATGTTTAAATATATTACAAAACATTCCAAGAGAATGAAATTTACATATATTAAGGCCGCAACGATGATTGCTCTGGTGGCGGCTTTCTTTTTGCCCACCTATGACCAATTCGGATGGGAGTATTTAAGTACCAACTTTTACTCCGTGTATCTGAACGGAGAAAATGTGGGTACCGTGGATGACCCTACTGTTGCAGAAAAACTCCTGCAGGAAGTGCGCCGTGAAATCGCAATGGAGTCAACAGACCTCGTCTTTGCAGATGTGGAAATGTCTGTGGAGGAAATCAGTGAGACAGGGCTTCTGGCGGTGGCAAGTGCGGACAATCCTGAGGTGGTGCGTGATAATATGCGCACTGTTGTGGCAGGATGTGTGAAAGAGACCATGAAGCGTTCTTATGTAGTAAAAGTTGACGACTACATGGTAAACTTAAATACAATCGAAGAGGCACAAGCCCTTCTGCAGGCGGCGGTGGACCAGATTGATGTAAACGGCGACTTTAAAGTGGAACTCGTTCAGGATATGGAAAGAGAATTCAGCGTTTTAAAAGCAAGGATTGTAAAGAAACCCGAGGAGGAAGACCTGGAAACACTATCCCGTGAAGAGGTTTTTGTGAATGGCGGTGTGCAGGCCACGGTGGATTCCATGTTTGAAAACGTGGAGGCAGCCGGGGAAAAGAGTTTCGAAGATTACGAGCTGGGCATCCAGACGATGGAATTTGCCGAAAGCGTGGAAATTATTGAAGCTTATTTGGATACCAGCCAGTTAACCACTTTGGACGTAGCCATAGCGGAAGTTGTAAAAGAACAGGAAAAACCCGGAATCTACGAGGTTGTTGCCGGCGATACTATGACCGGAATTGCCATCAAGGTGAACATACCTATGGATGAGATTTGGGAGATGAATAAGGACACGATGCCAACAATCGACTCCACCCTCCACATAGGGCAGGAATTGATTATTACAGTTCCGGAGCCGGAACTTTCTGTCGAATGGCAGGACCAGGTTTATTATGAAGAAACCTATGAGGCTGATGTTATTTATATCGAAAATAACAGTTGGTACACGACGCAGACCAAGGTTCATCAGGAAGCAGTGTCCGGTTACCGAAAGGTTGTAGCGCTTATTTCTTATACCAATAAGAGTGAGACCGATAGGGAAATTATAAAAGAAGAGATTGTACAGGAAGCCGTTCCCAAGATTGTGGAAAGAGGAACCAAAGTTCCGCCTACTTATATCAAACCTATTTCCGGCGGCCGATTAACCTCTTCCTTCGGTAAGAGAACAGCACCTACGGCGGGAGCAAGTACTTATCATAAAGGCGTCGACTGGGCGATTGCCACAGGAACAAAAGTGGTAGCATCCTCCGGTGGTACGGTTACGAAGGCCGGTTGGGCGAGCTCGGGCGGATATGTAGTTTATATCAAACATCCGGACGGAAGGGAAACCAGATATAAGCATTTGAGCAAGGTGCTTGTAAAAGTAGGGCAAACCGTAAAACAGGGAGAGACCATTGCCCGAAGCGGAAATACCGGTGTAAGTACGGGACCTCATTTACATTTTGAACTTTTGATTAACGGTACACAGGTGAACCCCCTTAAGTATATTCAATAAACCGCATAAAATGGACTTTTTGACAATAGGAATACCTGTATCGAACGGGTATTCCTATTTACAAATTAGGGCTTAGGATGTATAATGAGTTAAATAAAGATTGGAAGAGTATGCAGAAAAAAGGTTTTCTGCATCGATTATAGAGGTAACGATATGGAACAATACGCAATCAAGGGCGGTAATCCCTTGGTAGGTGAAGTGGAAATCGGTGGCGCAAAAAATGCAGCTCTTCCGATTATCGCAGCTTCTGTTATGACAGATGAAACAGTGCATATTGACAATGTTCCGGATGTACGAGATACCAACGTACTTTTGAAATCCATGCAGAGTCTGGGTGTTTTGGTAAATCGCGAGAACAGACATAAATATACTGTGAATGCGGCGCATATTCACAGTTTAATTGTGGACGATGACAATATCAGAAAAATCCGTGCTTCTTATTATTTGATTGGAGCACTTTTGGGCAAATATAAAAGGGCTGAGGTGGCATTACCCGGCGGATGTAATATCGGCAGCCGTGGAATTGACCAGCATCTGAAAGGATTTCGTGCTTTGGGTGCGGAAGTAGAGATTAAACACGGTTTAATCCGTGCCCGCGCAGACAAATTGGTGGGTAGCCATATTTATATGGATATCGTTTCGGTAGGTGCAACCATCAATGTTATGATGGCGGCAACTATGGCAGAGGGAACTACCATCATTGAAAATGCGGCGAAAGAACCTCACGTAGTGGATTTGGCAAACTTCCTTAACAGTATGGGTGCTAACATAAAAGGTGCCGGTACGGATGTAATCCGTATCAAAGGCGTGCAAAAATTGCATGGAACGGATTACACCATTATTCCGGACCAGATTGAAGCCGGAACTTTCATGTTTGCGGCAGCCATCACGAAGGGTGATGTAACGGTTAAAAATGTGATTCCCAAGCATTTGGAATCCATCAGTGCAAAACTGCTGGAAATCGGATGTGAACTGGAAGAGTCCGATGATGCAGTGAGAGTGGTATCTTCAAAGCCTCTCCGTCATACCCAGGTTAAAACATTACCCTATCCCGGATTCCCCACGGATATGCAGCCCCAGATTACAGTGGCGCTGGCACTTTCCCAGGGAACCAGTATTGTAACTGAAAGTATTTTTGACAATCGTTTTAAATATGTAGATGAACTGACACGTATGGGTGCCAACATCAAGGTAGAGGGCAATACTGCTATTATTAACGGCGTTGCCAAGTATACAGGAGCAGGTGTTGCGGCTCCGGATCTTCGTGCGGGAGCAGCCCTTGTAATGGCCTGCCTGGCGGCGGAAGGTTTCAGTACGGTGGAAGAAATCCAGTATATCGAGCGCGGCTATGAGGATTTTTGTTTGAAACTGCAATCCCTCGGTGCGCAGATTGAAAAAGTAAACTCGGAGAGAGAATTCCAGAAGTTTAAATTAAAAATCAGTTAAATGTATTGACAAAACGATGCATGGTGTGTATTGTATTCGTTGGTATGAAAATTCCATATTGTAATAGAACTCTTATTCAGAGTGGTGGAGATACATAGGATCTGTGAAGCCACGGCAACCCCGTTTACGGAAGGTGCCTACCTGAGCGAGCATTTTGTTTCACGACAAAGATACGTCGAACAATAAGAGGATTTGATTATCGTTATTATCGGGTCCGCTTATCTAAGCGGACTTTTTTTACACCAATTGACCGGCCGATAGGCCAACCACACAAAAAGGAGAAAAAAATGGAGAAATTATTATTTACTTCCGAATCTGTAACCGAAGGACATCCCGACAAACTCTGTGATGCGGTATCGGATGCGATTTTAGATGCTCTTATGGCACAGGACCCCATGAGCCGCGTTGCCTGCGAAACAGCAGCTTGTACCGGATTTGTGCTTGTGACAGGTGAGATTACCACGAAAGCACATATTGACATCCCCGGCATTGTTCGCGAAACTGTAAAAGAAATCGGTTATGATAAGTCGGAATATGGATTTGACGGCAATACATGTGCTGTTATGGTAGCAATTGATGAACAGTCCGCAGATATCGCTATGGGCGTGGACAAGGCTCTCGAAGCAAGAGAAAACAAAATGTCTGATGAAGAACTTGCGGCAATCGGTGCAGGCGACCAGGGTATGATGTTTGGTTTTG
>CAYRLN010000093.1:0-6222 GCA_964425065.1 uncultured Lachnospiraceae bacterium
GCAAGGATTGTCTCGTCAACTTTTGTGCCGGCCGGAAAAAGAAGTTCGTTGTGGTAATTAAATATATCTTTTCCGATAGTCATTCCCGGCTGAAGTGCAATTCGCGCAATATCTTTCATTTGTGTGCTCCTGTTTTTACATTTGTAACATCATATTATTTATTTAAATTTCAAGAAACGATTACATATATAGTATAAAATATTCTAAGAATATGTCAACATTTTTGCTATGTAAAAGCGTTTTGTTATGATATAATGTAGAGAATGAAAATGAAATTGTTTGACGTATAAATGAAAGCAGGAATTCCATGGAATTTTACAAAAAATTATATGTAGGGGAACGGGTGAAAAACCTGCGGCGTGTGAAAAGCAGGTTGAAAAAAGGATCCCTGGTTGCAAATGCATATGTGATTACTCTGGCGGCGGGAAATGATTTGTTGGAAATTTATGATTCGAAAATGTTTGCCCAAAAGTATTACAGAGATTTTAAAAGACCGGTTATTGGAATTGCTTCCGATTATGATGAGGCGGTTGAGCTGGTCATTAAAATCATGGAAGAATCATTAAATGACAGAGGCGATTGCGATGTGAAAGCATATTTGACGGAAAATATGTCATAAGAAAGGTAAGATTAATCTAATGCAGATTTTTTTACAAGTATTGTCAGTGATAGGAATTATTCTGCTGTGTATAATCGGGTTGGCTTTTCTGATAGTGGGGCTGGTGCTTTTTGTACCGCTCAGGTACAAGATAAAGGCACAGAAAGATACGGAGATTGTGGCACAGATTCAGGCAACATGGTTGTTGCACCTTTTAAGCATAAAATACAGATATCCGGCTCCGGGGGAGATAGAGATTCGTCTTTTGGGATCAAAGGTTTGGAAAATGAAACCGGGCGAAGCTTCGGATGAGCATACGGAAAAAGAGGAAGATGCAAAGGAAGAAGCGAAAGAAGAAATAAAAGAGGAGATGCCCCCGGAAACTAAAACGGAGGCGAAAACGGCAAAGATATCAAAAACAGTAAAAGAACAAAAAACGGAAATGTCCGGGGGAACAACGAAAAATGAACAGGAGGTACCACCGGATGAAAAGAAGAACTTTTTTGAAAAGATACAGTTCAAAATAAAGACCATCTATGATAAAATAAAGAAGATTGTTGCAGATTATGAATATTATAGGGATTTGTTGCAGGAAAAAGAAAACAAACTTTTATTCGAACGCTGTAAGATGAGACTTTTTAAAATAGTAAAGCATGTGAAACCCAAGATACTAAAGGCGGATGTGTTGGTAGGAACAGGTGAACCGGACACAACGGGATATCTTATGGCGGTTTATGGTATGTTTATTCCTGTCCTTGGTAATCATATTAATATTACGCCTGATTTTGACCGGAAAGTATTGGAAGGCAGATTGTATGCGAAAGGCAGAATAACTGTTTTTAACTTGCTTTATAACGGTGCCGGAATTTATTTTGATGATCAGTTGCACTTGTTAATCGATAAATGGAAGAGAAAGGATGCATAAATATGGCAGAGAATCAGTTCAACAACGTTATGGAGTCTTTGATGAAAGGTATGGACACTGTTTTTACAACAAAGACAGTAGTAGGTGAACCTACGCAAATCGGAGATACAATTATTGTGCCTTTGGTAGATGTAAGTTTTGGTGTTGGTGCAGGTGCCGGTATCAATGCGGATAAAAAGACAAATAAAGGCGGTGGCGGTATGGGAGGTAAGATGACTCCCAGTGCAGTACTTGTTATTAAAAACGGTTCCACAAAACTTGTGAATGTAAAAAATCAGGATTCGGTGACTAAGATTCTCGATATGATTCCGGATGTGATTGAGAAGTTTACCGCAAAGAAGGAAGAGATGCCCGCGGATCAGGAAGCAGTAGAAATTGCATTTCCGGGAGGAGATGCAGGAGACCCTGATATGCAGGAATAGCCTTTCACTATTTTAATTTTTTTGCATATCCTATTGTGAGTTGACTGCATATTGCGGAAAGAGATGCATATGGATATCAAAAAATTAATCGGTTTGTTGGCTATTGCAGTAGCTGTCGGAATGTTGATTATGCTGTTTGTTCACAATATTCTGATTGGTCTGGTGATCATTGCATTACTGGTTGTTATCGGATATTGTTGCTACTGTGGTGGATAAAGGAGTGTGCAGCATCATGATTGATTGGGAGGCTGTCCTGGGGGCGGACAGTGAGGACGAGTTAAAAGAAGCCAAATTATTTCTTTTTCGAGAGAATGCCAGATTAGAAAACGAACGCCGTGAGATGATGGAATTACAGGATAAATTTGTAAAAGAACGGGTGCAATTTCGTGATGAGATGAACCGGCTGAATCACAAAATGGTGATTGAAAGAAAAAGAATGAAAGATGAAAGCTTGTTTTTTGATAAAAAATTGCAAATTTTGCAGGATGGGTTTAAGCAGTTAGATATCGACAGAAGAAAACTGGATAAAGAGCGTGCCCGCTTCGAAATGGAAAAAGAGTTGCTTATGAATGATATTACAGGATATTCCGGAACGGATACCCCGGACATGGCTGCAGTTTTATTTCGTGGGACGAGCAATTTTCTTACAGTCAGAAAAAGATATAAGGACTTGATGAAAATTTTCCATCCGGACAATCTGTGCGGAGATGCCGAATTGGTACAACTTATAAATAAAGAGTATGAGAAGAGAAGGAATGAAAAATTCTGATATCCGATAATTGTTTTTTTTAACAAAAAAACCTGTCAACTGACAGGTTTTTGTTTTCGTAAAAGTTAAATATTAAGCTCTTTCAAATTTGCCGGATCTTAAGCAACGAGTGCAAACGTTCAATTTCTGAGAACCGCCGTTAACCTTACATCTAACGCTCTTTACGTTAGCATTCCACATTGCATTTGTTTTTCTATTAGAATGGCTTACGTTGTTACCGAAATGAACACCTTTACCACATACTTCACATTTAGCCATCTTGACACCTCCTCAACATACGAATGTCTACTTTTCATTCGAGTTTTTACTCGCAACAGTGATATATTAACAGATATGTACAAATATTGCAAGCAAAATTTATTTATTATTTTTAACTTTTTTAAATTTTATGTTTCTTTTTTTTGCAAAAGCAGTTATAATACCATATATATGTGTGTCCTGAAGGAGGTTTGACATGAAAGGTTCATCAATGAATACCCATCTGGGAAATATTGTTATTGATAATGAAGTAATTGCCCAGTATGCCGGCAGTGTGGCCGTTGAGTGCTTTGGTATTGTCGGAATGGCAGGATTCAGTGTAAAGGACGGCTTGGTTCGCCTGCTTAAAAAAGATAGCTTGACGAGAGGGATTTCCGTTACACTGGATGAAAATAATAAACTTATTTTAGATTTTCATGTGATTGTTTCATACGGCGTAAGTATTCTGGCTGTATCTGACAACCTGATTAGCAACGTGAAATATAAAGTAGAAGAATTTACCGGTATTGAAATTGAGAAAATCAACATCTTTGTTGAAGGTGTTAGAGTGATTGATTAAGGAGGATTTGTCTGTGGCTTTGACAACAATCGACGCTAAGATGCTTGCAAAGATGTTCTTGGCTGGTGCGAAAAACTTGGAATCCAAGAAAGAGTGGATTAACGAATTGAATGTATTTCCTGTTCCTGACGGAGATACAGGTACAAATATGACAATGACAATTATGTCTGCTGCTAAAGAAGTAGTAGGTCTTGGGGAAGACCCGGATATGGAGTCGTTATGTAAGGCGATTTCCAGCGGTTCACTTAGAGGCGCAAGAGGTAACTCAGGTGTTATTCTTTCCCAGTTGTTCCGTGGATTTACCAAAGGAATCAGAGAAGAAGCAGTTATTGATATTCCTGTTTTGGCTGCTGCCATGGAGAGAGCGGTTGAGACAGCTTACAAAGCGGTAATGAAACCGAAAGAAGGAACAATTCTTACCGTAGCAAAGGGTGCGGCAGAAAAAGCACGTGAACTTGCGGATGACGGTCATCAGGATCTGGATAGTTTTCTGAATCTGGTTATCGAGCATGCAAAATATGTGCTCAGTCAGACTCCGGAGATGCTGCCCGTTCTGAAACAGGCAGGGGTTGTAGACTCAGGCGGACAGGGTCTTGTAGAAGTACTTTGCGGTGCCTACGATGCTTTCCAGGGAAAAGAAATTGATTATACGATTTCCGGTGCAACTCCTTCAACAGGTGGGGTTAAGATTGATGCACAGGCAGAGGCGGATATTAAATTCGGTTACTGCACAGAGTTTATTATCATGCTGAATAAAACCTTCAATATTAAGCATGAGATGGATTTTAAAGCTTATTTGGAATCCATCGGTGATTCTATTGTCTGTGTTGCAGATGATGATGTGGTAAAGGTACATGTGCATACCACCGATCCCGGATTGGCAATCCAGAAGGCATTGAAATACGGTGCACTTTCTAATATGAAGATTGACAATATGCGTCTTGAACATCAGGAAAAACTGTTCAAGGCTGCTGAAAAAGAAGCTGCACAGCAGGCTGCTCCTGTGGTAGAGGAAACTCCCGCCGAGCGCAAGGAAGTTGGATTTGTAGCTGTTTCTATCGGCGAAGGAATGAATGAAATTTTTAAGGGACTTGGCGTAGACTATTTGATTGAGGGCGGTCAGACCATGAACCCCAGCACGGCAGATATGCTGGACGCTATCGACAAAGTAAATGCCGATACCATTTTCATTCTTCCCAATAATAAGAACATTATCTTGGCGGCAAATCAGGCAGCTGCCCTTGTAAAAGATAAGAAAATTGTTGTTCTTCCGACAAAGACGGTTCCTCAGGGTATTACGGCGGTAATCAATTATGTTCCGGATATTTCCGTAGAGGACAACGAAGCTGCGATGTTGGAAGAAATCGGCAAAGTAAAGACCGGTCAGGTTACTTATGCGGTTAGGGATACCCAGATTGATGACAAAGAAATTAAGCAAGGCGACTACATGGGTATCGGTGACAAGGGTATTCTTGCAGTGGGAAAAGAGATGAGAACAGTTACTTTAGAAATGGTTGATGCCATGATGGACGATTCTCTTGAACTGATTAGTATCTATTACGGAGGCGATGTGGAAGAATCCGATGCAGAGCAGCTCCGTGATGCGGTTGCAGAAAAATATTCCGATTGTGATGTAGAGTTACAGTACGGGGGACAGCCCATTTACCATTATGTTATTTCTGCAGAATAAATCGTTGCTCGGCAGTGAAGATTACAGAGAATGCAGACGCATTCTCCCGAACTTTTTTACTTTACTCGCACATTGTGAGGATTTAAAGATGAATTTAGATAATCAGATAACGGAATTGAAAGGGATTGGCGAGAAATCAGCCAATCTTTTTCATAAATTAAATATTTTTTCTTTAAGGGATCTGTTGTTTTATTTTCCAAGGGATTATGAGATTTTTGGCAGACCGGTTAAAGCAGGCGAAGCGGAAAACGGGGAAGTTTGCACAATCAAACTTACCGTAATCGGAACGCCTTTGATAAAGAAGGTTCGTAATCTGTCCATTATGACGGTGTCGGCCCAGGATGAGACCGGAAATGTCCAATTGACTTTTTTTAATATGCCATACCTCAAGAATCTGTTGAAAAACGGTAGTAATCACTTGTTCCGTGGACAAATCAGGATGAAAGGGATTACCAAATATATAGATCAGCCCCGCATTTACAAGGAAGAGGATTACCGGGAATTGATGTCCTATGTTCAACCGAGATACAGTCTGACTAAAGGGCTTACCAATCAGGGACTTACAAAGGCAGTAAGACAACTTATTGATGTGTGTCCCATGCCGGAGGAACCTTTGCCACAGGAAATACGGGATGAGTATGGTTTCATCACATACAAGGAAGCCTTATATAACATTCATTTCCCAAAGACAATGGAAAGTATGGTAAAAGCCAGGAAAAGGCTGGCTTTTGATGAATTCCTTTCTTTTATTCTGATGGTGCGCAAGAGCCGGGAATTGACGGAAACAGAGCCTAATCATTTTCCGATGATGGAAACAGCGGATACCGTCCGTTTTATTGAGAGTTTACCTTATAAACTGACCGGTGCCCAGATTCGGACCTGGGAAGAGATAAAGGACGATCTCGGAAGTGAGACTTGCATGAATCGGTTGATTCAAGGAGATGTGGGTTCCGGAAAAACGGCAGTGGCACTGCTTTCACTTTTGATGTGCGCAGCAAACG
>CAYRLN010000094.1:0-6170 GCA_964425065.1 uncultured Lachnospiraceae bacterium
GTATGTGAAAAACAAATACAAATTTATACAAGAGAAAGTTTTTTTGGAGAACGGGGAGTATTCTGATGAAAAACTTAAAAAAAGCAGAAAAATTGTTAATAATAGTAGTTGCTCTTGTGGTTGCCATAATGGATATTGGCGTGGTTAAGGTTTTAGATGTTAGAGCAGATGAAAAGGAAATTGTAAGAGTAGGTTTTATTGAGCAGGAAGGGTTCAATGAGGAAACCGATCCCCACTTTTTCGGTTATGCGGTGGAATATTTGGATAAAATTGCAGAATATACCGGTTGGGAATATGAGTATGTTTATGATACGTTGGAAAATTGTATCAGTAGAACGGAATCCGGTGACATCGATTTACTCTGTATGATGCAGTATACAGAGAGCCGTGCGAAAAAATTTTTGTATTCTTCGGTTGAATTCGGATATGAATATACCATTGTGTATACAACAGAAGATGCGGATATTTACTATCAGGATTATGAAGCACTGGCAGGAAAAAGGATTGGACTTATGTCAGGCAGTGTTCACTCTGAGGCCTTTGTTGCCATGATGGATACCATGGGGCTTTCCGTGGACGAGTGCTATTATACCACGGAACAGAAGGCCTTAAAAGCCATGGAAGAGGGTGAGGTTGTTGCGGTTGCAGTAGGAAGTCTGCATAAGCATGATAATGTAAAGGTTGTAGACCGTTTCGGAACCAAACCGGTATACTGTGTGACGGGTAAAGAGAACGAAGAACTGATGGAGGAATTGTCTACGGTTTTGCAACGCCTAAAAATTTTGGAACCGGAAATAGAAGCAGAACTGATTGATAAATATTACGGAGTGGATGCCATTTCTTCCAGTCCCATGTTTACAAGGGAAGAGGCAGAATACATTGCAAATGCTGAGCCGATAAGGGTGAAACTGATGCAGGAGGCAAGACCGCTGAGCTATGTTAACTCCGAAGAGGCGGGAGGTCTTTTTGTTTCCTACCTGAATATGTTAGCGGAAAAGAGCGGGCTGGAATTTGAAATTGAGATTGATGCGACTACTATGACGATGGAAGAGCAGACCCGTCAGGTGCTTGAAGAGGATTATCTGATGCTTCGCCCTAAGAGCGCATTGGTTGAAAACGGTTTGGATGAGGAACTGATCATGACAACGCCTCTTCTTGAAACGACTCTTGCATATGTAAAGCATGAAGACCGCGTGTTGGAACCGGACCGGGATGATTATGTTTTTGCAATCACCAATGAACTGAAATACCTGGAAGAACTGCTGGTAAGAGATGTGCCGGAATGTCAGGTTCTCTATTTTGGCAGCGCCGATGAATGTCTGGAAGCGGTAATTAACGGTACGGCGGATATGGCGATACAGGATTCTTATGTAGTCACATATCTGCTTCAAAAGCCACGTTACGCAGATAATCTGGTAGAGTTCCCCGGTGTTACATACACAAATGGTATGTGTTTAATTGGAAATGAAGAGAAACAATTGCTCTTTAACATTTTGGATAAAACCATAGCCTATATATCGGAGAAGGAAAAAGAAGATCTGGTATCCATGGAACTGATTTTGCATCCTTATGAGCAGGACTTTATTGACTTCCTTTACCGATACGGAAACTGGATTGTAGTTATTGTTGTTTGTATTATTTTATCAGCTTTGATTTATACGGTATTGCTTCATCGGATTACCTCATTGCAATACAAACGGAAAGAATACGAGATGCTCCGCAAGAAAATCCAGCAGGATGAACTCACCGGAGTATATAACCGTTCTTATTTTTACGAAGAGGCACGAAGAAGAATTGATAATACGGAAGAAGAAATGTGTATTGTCCTAATGGATATTACAAATTTTAAAGTAATCAATGATTTGTACGGTATGGAAACCGGAGACAGGTTGCTGAAATTTATGGCGGATGAACTTACAGAGTTGGGAAGCGGCAGAAATTTTATCGTGTCCCGTTTTAACGGGGACCATTTCTATATGTGTCTCACCAAGAAAGATTTTGAGGAAATTGATTTTAAAAAGCGTTATAAGACCTTCCTGGAAGAAATGGATGTCACTGTAATTTATGGTGTTTTCAATGTAGATGAACAGCGTGATTTGCCTGTTAATATTATGTGTGACAGGGCAAATCTGGCGACACATGACAGGGAGCGAAAGAGGTCAGAGTTTATTCGTTTTTACTCAGAGGATGAGAGAAAACGTATTGTGCACGAACGTGAAATTGAGAATGACATGGAAAAGGCATTGGAGGAGCAACAATTCTGCGTTTACATCCAGCCGAAATACAATGTCAGCAATGAAAAAATTATCGGTGGCGAGGCTTTGGTGCGTTGGAAACATCCTCAAAAGGGTATGATTCCCCCCGGAATGTTCATCAGCATTTTCGAGAAAAACGGTTTTATCATGCGTTTGGATTATTTTGTCTGGGAGGAAACCTGTAAATGTGTTTCCGAACTAAAGAAGAAGGGATATGAAAATCTGCCGATTTCCGTCAATGTTTCTCGTGCCCATTTTTATGGTAAGGAATTGAAGGATAAATTGCAGGAACTTATCCAAAAATATGAATTGTTACCGGAAGATATAGAACTGGAAATTACGGAAACAATCTGTGCAGAGGACCCCGATATTGTTTATAAGAGAATAAAAGAATTACGTGCTTTGGGCTTCAAAATAGCTATGGATGATTTCGGAAGCGGATATTCTTCCCTGAATATGCTCAAAGAAGTACCTTTGGACATTATCAAGATGGATTTGAAATTCTTAGATGGTGGCGAGGATGTGGAAAAAGGCCGCTACATTTTACACACCCTGATTAATCTGGCGCAAAATATGCAGCTTAAGGTGGTCATGGAGGGTGTAGAGACCAAAGAACAGGTGGAATTCCTTCGTGATATCGGAAGTTATTATGTGCAGGGGTATTATTATTCAAGACCTGTGGACATTGCAACGTATGAGGCAATGTTGGAGAAGGAAAGAAAAGGAGAATAGGCAGTGAAGAAGATATTACTGATTGCGACGGGTGGAACCATCGCTTCAGGATACACGAAAGAAGGTCTGGCACCCCAAATTCCGGCAGAAAAGCTTTTGTCCTATGTAGAGGGATATGAGAACTTTTGTCAGGTTGATGTGAGACAACCCTTTAGTTTAGACAGTACGGACGTGTATAAAGAGCACTGGGGAATATTAACGGATCTTATAAGGGATGAGTATGAGCATTATGACGGATTTGTAATCTGCCATGGAACGGATACAATGGCATATACCGCCGCAGCATTGTCCTATATGATTCAGAACAGCAAAAAACCAGTGGTAATCACAGGGGCACAGAAACCCATCGATTTGCCTGTGACAGATGCGCGAACGAATTTGGCAGACAGTTTGAGATTTGCTTCCCACGACAGGGCGCACGGCGTAAATATTGTGTTCGGCGGAAAAGTCATCGCCGGTACAAGGGCAAAAAAAGAGCGCTCTAAAAGTTATAATGCTTTTTCCAGCATAAATTATCCGTCTATTGCCATGATTATTGATGATAGGATAGTCTTTTACATTGATGATAAAGATAAGGTACAAGGCGGTGTCCGGTTTTATGACCGGATGAATGACCGGATTTTTCTCTTGAAGCTAATTCCCGGAATGGATGCATCCATTTTGAATTATGTTTTTGAGCATTATGACGGAGTGATTATTGAATCATATGGTGTCGGTGGTTTGCCGGGATATGGAGAGACACCTTTTTATTCTGAGATAAAGAGATGGACCGAGGCAGGAAAGATTATTGTCATGGCAACACAGGTTACCCATGAAGGCAGCGATATGGGGGTATACCGGGTCGGAAAGGTTATGAAGGAAAACTTCAGTCTGACGGAGGCTTACGATATGACATTGGAGGCTACGGTGACAAAGACAATGTGGGCGTTGGCACAGGAAAAGGAACCTGATAAATTCCGGGCTTTGTTATACAAAACAATCAATCATGATCTTTTATTTGAATAAGAAATAATGAAAGAAGGTTGTGCAACAGAAAAGTTGCACACCTTTTTTTATTTTGAAAAATTTTGGAAATTTTCCGGAAAAATTTTTGTTACTTTTTGCGCCCCAAACGGGATATATAAGTGAAGGTATCAGTTACAGAAGGTATTAAATTGGAGGATTACAAATGAGAGACAGCGAGTTTATACATAAGTTGTATGTCTCGACTTCCGGCAGATTGATGAAATATATCGTGCATATGTGCGATGACAGAACTATGGCGGAAGATATTTTGCAAGAGACATATTTTGAGGCGCTTTTGAAGAAAGGACGTCTGGAAAAACATGAAAATGCCACAGGGTGGCTTTACATGACAGCAAGTTATAAAGTGAAAAATGCACTCAGAAAACGGGAACTGCAAAATGTCAGTATTCATGTATTATTGGGAGAACAGCAAGAACCAAGGAGCAGGGATGTCGGCTTTGGAAACTGTGAGTGTTGGCTGACCTTGGAGAGTGTGCTGAACAAGAGCGAACAGAATCTGGTTTGGCAACATTATATGCTCGGTTATACATGGAAAGAAATATCCGTAACGGATGGAATCAGTGAAGGGGCGTTAAGAACACAAATGTCCAGAATAAAAAGGAAGTTGCGTAGCGCACTTGGCAGAGATTTAAAATTGTGATTAAAGGAGAGAAACTATGGGAAATCAAAGAGACAACAATGATGAACTTTTATTCGGTTTATTGAGTGAAAAACTATACAACCATTACTGCGGAACGGAAGAAGAGCATTTAGGTGCGGAAGAGGAACAGGCTGTTTTGAATATGCTGAATTCCCTTCAGGTGGAGGATACAGATGATTTTGATCCTACCAATTCATTTAAAAAATTCAGTGAGAAATATCTGGAGGACGGAACAAATACTGCAAAAGAGAAGAAAATAAACAGCATCGATGAACTGCTCGAGAGAATGGAAAATGATATCAGGACAATGCAGACAGAGAAGAAGGCATCCCTTGCGGATAAAATTTTCAAAACATTTCATCACACGAAACTGGTGCGGCGGGTTGCTTTCGGTGTACTTGTTGTAGCGGTAATGTTCGGTGGTATGAACATTGGCACATATGCAACGGCAAAAATGGGATTTTTTGAGTTCCTGTCCAAGAGTAAAGATGGATGGAGTTTTATGGTAACGGGAGAGCGGGAAACGGCAGAGGCGGTTACTGCAAATGACATTGAGAAGACAGTATATTCTTCATGGGAAGAAGTAAAGGCTTTGGAAGGAATGGGGGATATGATGATACCCGGTTGGATTCCGGAGGGGTGTGAACTAAAGGAAATAACTTTGGTTAAAGGAGATGATAAGAAAACTTATAAAGGAAAATATTGTACGGGAGAGGGAGAAAAGATAAATATAGTCATAGAAAAATATGAGACAGACGTGCGATGGCAGTATTTCATGCAGGCATTGGAGGCCGGTTTTTGGGAAAAGGAAGTGTCCGGTGTAAGCACATTATGGTACATGGAAGATGATAAAGTAAGTGCTTTTTTTACACAGGAAGAATATGGCTATTATGTTTACGGAGAAATCAGTGAAGATGAAATGATAAAAATTATTGAAAATATAAAATGATTTTGTAACCTTTTCTTTTTTGAAAACATTATAAGGGTAGGAGGGTGCAAGAGAGGAGGAGTGGAGCAGTTGTACCGGAGTTTCCTGAAAGTACAAAAGAAAAGGAGAAAAAATGAAAACGTTTAAAAAAGTATTGAGTTTATGTTTTGCGGTGGTATTGTTTGTGGTGTGCAGCCCCGTGGATGCCATGGCTTCCGAGAGTGTGAGTGTGCTTCCCATCAGTCGGATATACGAAGCACCGGACTATGAAGATACAAGCGCCCAATGGTATATTGTGGACGGAAGCGGTATCGTCAGGTCAACTCCAACATTAGGGGCATGTAGCATTTCCATGGGATATACCAGCGAAGGTCTTTATGCCGAATTCTACACCAATTGTTCCCATATTTCGGAGGAAGTAGGAGTAAAGGATGTAAAAATCCAGAAAAAGGTCGGTATTTTCTGGTCCACCGTGGCAACCAGCGCGGGCGGAAGTTGTGCGGATTGTTCATTGTATGGTGGAAGTATCTTGTACACAAACGCAGAATACGGTGAGACCTACCGCATCAGTTGTGTACATTATGCATAT
>CAYRLN010000095.1:0-6149 GCA_964425065.1 uncultured Lachnospiraceae bacterium
CATCAAAGATAGGTTCATCACTTCAAGCCAATTATATTCTATTTGAAAGAAGAGACGTAGGATATAATCATCTATGTATCGCTAAGGATTCTTGTTCTGAGAACTATGCGGAGTCATTTTTCTATAATCCCACCAGTTTATATATTCATAATCAAAAAATAGTAAAGATTAAAAAAGTAGAAATATATGATGATAAAGGTATGTTGTACTTGAAGGATGAGTTTGCCTGAAAACCAGGTAATATTAAAAACAGTAAACTTCGATTAAACTCATTTCTTCCCTTTTATTTCCCCACGCTGTTTTATATGATAGGTTTATCAGGAGCGCAACTGAAATAACAATACAGTTTTGATAGGAGTATAATAAAATGAATAGAGATGAATTATTAAGAGAATGCTTGCCGGAAACCATTTCGTTAAACCCCATCGGCGAAAATGCAGGGGAGATATGGATAGAGGAATTCGAAACGCTTTACCCTAAGTTCTTTGACAGTGTTCTGGAAATTCAGAAAGCCGATATTTCAGGTTTATCCGGCTTTGGGGAGTTGGACGAAAACAACAAACCCCAGTATGCTACATTTAAAGAATTCCTTGTGGATGATTTCGCGGATGACAGGGACGATTACTGGAAAAATTGGCGGGAATTATTTAACACTTCCATGATGACAAAAGAATTCTTTGAAAAGTATTATAATAAAATGTTGGAGTATAGCGGGTACTGCGAAAACCAAAGATTTTTAACCAACAACAATCTTTTCTTTGGCAACATGGTTGTAATGGAAAAGGGGGTGGGATTTTTGGATTGGGACAGAGCCGCCATCACAGACTGGCTCATTGATTTTGCCTGCATGGATTTGCACAGACCTTATTTTAACATTCCGGAGAAACTGGTTCCCTATTTGAAAGAAAAAGGAATTGAGGCAGAAAATTTCAAGGAAAGATTTTTGTGCATGGCATATTACAAAGGACTGGACGCCTTGCGCTGGCATGCCTCCATAGATGATGAGGTGTCCTGTAAAACCATTATAGAGTCCATCAGTGAATTGGAAGATAGAATAAACCGTTTGTAGGAGAAGGTATGAAGTACGAAAATGCAAAGGATGTATTGCCACCGGAATTGATAGCGCAGATACAAAAGTACGCAGCAGGAAAACTTTTGTATATTCCGCGGAAGGAAGAACCAAAAGCCTGGGGAAGTCTTTCCGGTTCCAGGCAAAAACTATTAAAACGAAACCAAAGAATCTATAATGAATACCGCAGTGGAAAAGGAGTGGGCGAACTGGCCGAAGAATACTTCCTGTCGGTGGATTCCATTAAAAAGATTATCTATGGGAAGAAGGGAGAATGGATTCCCTTTGAACCCACACTGGAGTGCGCCAGACTGTACAATGAGGCAGGTTTGGCGGAGGAATGGCTACGGACTTACTATGTGAAGAAGTTCGGGGAAAACACATATCCGGAGCAGTGGATTCTTGACGGAATGGTTAAGATTCCGCTACGGCTTGTGGGCGCGGCAAGTGGTTTGGAAGAAGACGGAGACAATGAGGGGGCAGAACTTAATATGCCGCTTATCTTCCTGTATCGTGACGGCGAATTTGTTTTTCAGGGCAGCAGGTCTCTTTTAAAACAATTGAAAGCTAAGAGGATTAATTCCGTACCGGCATTCATATTCGTGGTAAACAAAGGAGAATATGCATCCTACATGGTTAAGTATGGGAGACAGTTCCACCAGGCGAAGATGTAAATACAATTTAGAGCCGCTTTTTCGTAAGAAAGAGCGGTTTTTTACTGGATATTTATGTGGTATTAAAGTAGAATAGACTATAGAAAATATAAGCAGAGGTACACATATGGAAATGAAAGGTTTTACATACGGTTATGACGCAAAAAGAGGCGACCTTCGTTCAGAAGGCTCCATTAAGTCTCAGGAACTTTTATATGAAGCAGGAGTGAACTGGATATGTCTGCCGGTGGTGTGTCAGCAGGAAACCGCCCACAGTACAAAAATAGAATTTGATTTTGAGAGAACCGTTTCCGACAGGGATATAATGGCGACAGTGGAGCGTGCCCACAAGAATAATATTAAAATTTGTTTAAAGCCTATGGTAAACTGCAAAGACGGTGTTTGGCGTGCCTATATTAACTTTGCAGACTCAGATTTTCAAGGCAAAGATCCCTATTGGGACAAATGGTTTAAAAGTTATGGTGATTATATGAAGTATTATGCCCAGCTTGCGGAGGAAACCGGCTGTGAAATGCTTTGTATCGGTTGTGAAATGTGTGGGACAGAGCGAAAAGAGGCCCATTGGCGCAAGCTGATTGCAGAAATCAGGCAGATTTATTCGGGAAAACTGATTTACAATACAAATCACGGTCACGAGGATGATGTAAAGTGGTTTGATGCGGTAGATTATGTAGGTACCAGTGCCTATTTCCCGGTGGCGGATAATGGCGGGGCTGCCTCGGAGAGCATGCAGGAGAGATGGACGGCCATCCGCGATGAGATGTACAAAGTGCATCAGAAATGGAACAAGCCGGTTGTATTTATTGAAATCGGCTGCAGAAGCGCCTATGGCTGTGCCGCAATGCCTTGGGATTTTATGCATAAAGATTTGCCTCATGATGAGGAGGAGCAGGCGGCATTCTATGATTCCTGCCTTAGTGCATTCGCAAATCAGCCTTGGTTTGGAGGTGTGTTCTGGTGGGATTGGAGCACATTTATTTATGACACAAAAGAAGATGCGGAAAAGGACAATGGTTTCAACATTCATCTGAAAAAAGCAGAGGAAGTGCTGAAACAGTGGTACGCGAAGTAGAAAAAAGTGGATAATCACTAGTTTAAGTGGGAGATAAGAAAATGATAAAAGTGGATTTACAGGGAATATGGGAACTGTATTTGGATGGGGAAAAGAAATGTCAGACACCGCCGGTGGCAAATGACAGCATCCGGTTGCCGGACAGCACGGCACATGCGGGGAAAGGAACGGAGAATATAGAGCCTAATACCGGTTATATGACGGATCGTTTTTACTTTGAAGGCTATGCGTGGTATTCCAGAAAAATACAGGTGGAAGAAGAATGGCTGGATAAGGAGATTACGCTCTTTTTGGAACGGACCAGGATATCCACGGTATACATAGACGGTGTTGAAATCGGAACCGAAAATTCCTTATGCGGTTTTCACCGGCATGACTTAACGGGAAAACTGAAAGCCGGTGAGCAGATTCTCACAGTGCGGGTAAATAATACGGATTATCCTACCCGGGGCGGTCATATGACCTCCCCCGATACCCAGACCAACTGGAATGGCATTGTGGGAAGGATAGAGTTACAGATTAGAAATGCGGTTCACCCGGAAGAAATTTGGGTGGATGCCAAAACGCCTTCCGAAATCAAGGTTACATCCCATATTGCAGGTATCCACGAAGGAACTGCACTACTTACTCTCAGTCGGAAAGACGGAGAAGCGCTTTACCGGGGAGAGCATGTTTTTCAAGACGGAAGATTGCAGACGGTCATTTCTTTGGAAGGTGAAAATCTGCTCTGGGACGAATACAATACCAATCTGCTCTGCGCAAAGGTAACGGTGGAAGGCGAGAGTGAAGAGGCAGTCTTCGGAATTAGAAAATTGTCCCATGAAGGACGAAAACTTCTTATAAATGACAGAGAGGTTTTTTGGCGCGGAAAACATGACGGACTGGTATTTCCAAGTACCGGTTTTGCTCCCATGACGGTGGAAGAGTGGAAAAAAGTGTTTGCCACGGTAAAGGAATACGGCATTAACCATTATCGTTTTCACACCTGTTGTCCCCCGGATGCGGCATTTGCGGCAGCGGATGAGATGGGCATCTACATGGAACCGGAACTTCCTTTCTGGGGAACCATCGCAGCTCCCGGAGAGGAATATTATAACGAAGAAGAGCAGAAATATCTGGTGGAGGAAGGCTTCCGTATTTTGCAGGATTTTGGAAATCATCCTTCCTTTGTCATGCTTTCCATGGGAAATGAACTGTGGGGAAGCATGGAGCGGATCAACAGTTTCCTGCGCGATTATAAGCAGTTTGATAACCGCCATATGTATACCCAGGGTTCAAATAATTTCCAGTTTTGTCCCGCAGTGCTCTCCGAAGAGGATGTATTTTGCGGGGTACGTCTTTCAAGTGACAGATTGTTCCGCGGTTCCTACGCTATGTGCGATGCACCACAGGGACATATCCAGACTATGGAGCCAAACTCTGTTCACAATTATGATGAAATAATTGCTCCCCAAATTGCGGAAAGCACCAAGCAGGGTGATGGTGAGATTGAAATACAGTATGGTACGGGAACGAAAAAGGTAAAGGCAGTGGAAGCGGGCGGTGCCCTCATCCCTCAGGTACCGGTGATTTCCCATGAAGTGGGACAGTACGATTTCTTCCCGGATTTTACGGAACTTGGCAGGTATGAGGGTTCCCAGCAACCGTTGTATCTGGAAATTTACAGACAGCGGATGGAGGCAAGCGATACCTTTAAACAGTGGAAGGATTTTTATAAATCCACCGGAGTATTCGCCCTCGACTGTTACAGAAGGGAGATAGAAGCAGCCCTCCGGACCGGGGAACTGAGCGGTTTCCAGCTCCTTGATTTGCAGGATTTCCCGGGGCAAAATGTGGCTCTGGTAGGAGTTTTGAATGCATGGCTGGAGTCCAAGAATCTGATTACACCTGAAAAATGGAGACAGTTTTGCAGTGATACCGTTGTTTTGGCGGAACTTGACCGCTTTGTGGTAAGTGAGGGAGAAGAAGTATCCATGCCGGTGAAATTATCGGTATGCAACCGGAACGGCTTTGCGGGCAGAGAACTTATTTACTCCGTGACCTTGGAACAGGAGATTCTGGCACAGGGCAGTTATCCGGTTGGCCGGGATGTACTTACTCAAAAAGAGGGATGCGGCAAGGGGGAACGTCTGCAGGAAGTTGGTACGGTAAGGTTTACGATTCCGAAAACAGAACATCCTAAAAAGGTAGAAATATCCCTGAAGGTAGTAGCGGCGGCTGAGGAAGCAGAAGAGTGCAATCCCATGGGTAGCGAAAAGCAGGCTGTATGCGCAAACGACTATACTTTGTGGGCATATCCCGAGACAACTATTGAAATTACGGAAAAGCATATTGTTTATGGGGACAGGGAAGTATTGATTGCCGGAGATGAGCGGGAAGCAGAGGAATGGAAAGCGGCAGGAAAATGTTTTGTTTATGTGCCCAAACAGCAGGAGACGGATGTGGAAGGAACTTATTGTACGGACTTCTGGAATTATCCCATGTTCCGTTCCATATCGGAAAGCATGAACCGTAAGGTTCCTGTGGGAACCCTTGGCCTATATATTCACGACAATGGGGAATGGAAAACCTATTTCCCCTGTGAGGATTATTCGACTCCCCAGTGGTTCCATTTAGTAATGCACAGTCACTGCAGTGTGCTTACGGGAAAAGAGGATGTGGAATTGATTGTCCAGCCCATTGATAATGTGGAAAGATGCCATAAATTGGGCATGCTGTATTATGAAAAGGATATGCTTGTCTGTACTTCCCGCCTGTGGGAAATTAAAGACTATCCCGAAGTAAAATCATTTGCAAGGGCACTTGTCGAAATGTGTTGGAAAGAACGGTAAAACGTGGTAAAATGAGCCTTGCAAGAGTTTAAAAGAAAAGGAATAAAATACATGAACATGAAATTGCTTTTCCAAAAGTGCAGGGAGCCTTTGGGATGTTTTTTAAAGGCGTTTTTAACTGCGTATGCATTTTTGACTGTATTCCATGTCCCGTTGGTGCCGGAGCATTACGAAACAATGGATTATATCACAGCGTCCATATATGAACTGTTGGGAAATTATGATTTTACCTTTGTGCCTGTTTTTGGAGTGCTTTGTTATTTCTATTACCGCGTAGGGAAAATGGGAAAAGGCAATGGCGTACTTGCGATGTTCTTTTCCTTTTGTATCCTGCTTGGCAGAAGTTATAACGAAGTGGGAAACTGGTCCTATTGCTTTGGAAGTATGATAAATTTCACAAAATTCCTGTTAGTGCTCATCGGTTACTCCATTTTCTTTAAAACCGTAATGGGAATTTTAAGCAATGCCTTGGAAAAAAGAAGGGGATTCCTTTCAAATGAGCC
>CAYRLN010000096.1:0-3219 GCA_964425065.1 uncultured Lachnospiraceae bacterium
AAAGAATTGTGAAGATTGTGGACGGACGGATTGAAGAATAAATATTGGAGGGAAATCAAGTGATTGAAGTAAAAAATCTTACAAAAAAATATGGAAATCACATAGCGGTTGACCATTTGAATTTCCATGTGGAAAAGGGGAAGATTTACGGATTTTTGGGACCGAATGGTGCCGGAAAATCCACTACGATGAACATTATTACCGGCTACCTGGCGGCAACAGAAGGAACTGTGCTGATAGGAGGTCATGATGTACAAAAGGAACCGGAAGAAGCAAGAAAAAGCATTGGTTATTTGCCGGAATTGCCTCCTTTATACATGGAAATGACCGTACTGGAATATCTCCGTTTTGTGGCAGAGTTAAAAAAGATTCCCAAAGCGGAAAGAGAAAGACAGATTCAGGAAGTTATGGAAATGACCATGATTTCTGATATGGCAGGAAGACTGATACGAAATCTTTCAAAGGGTTACAAACAGCGTGTGGGTCTGGCCCAGGCTATTTTAGGTTATCCGGATGTGATTATCCTAGATGAACCTACGGTTGGATTGGATCCGAAGCAGATTATCGAAATCCGTGATTTGATTAAAAAACTGGGAGAGGAACATACCGTTATTTTAAGTTCCCATATCTTATCAGAAGTTAGTGCTATTTGCGACCATGTTATGATTATCTCCCATGGAAAACTTGTGGCCAGCGATTCTCCCGCAGGCTTACAGAAATTGATTCATGGAACTTCTGAATTGTCCATTACCTGGAAGGGTGGCAGTTTTGAGGAAATGTGCCGGGCACTTGAGGGTATAGACAGTATTGAAAAAATAGAAGCAGTGCAAAATACAGAGGTTTGTTGCAACAGTGCAGTACTTACAATTTCCGCAAAGAGCGATGCAAGAGAAGAAGTATTTTATAAAATGGCGGAAGCACGATTACCCATTATGGGAATGCAACTGGTAACAAAAACTTTGGAAGATATTTTCCTGGAATTGACCGGGGATGAAACAGAAACGGAGGGAGAAGTAGAAACAAAGGAGAGTGAAGAACATGATAGCGATTTATAAGCGAGAGATGAAATCCTGTTTTCACTCCTTTATAGGATTTCTGTTCATTGCAGTAACGTTATTTTTCATAGGCCTGTATTATACCGTATATAATCTGATGTCGGGCTCACCCTATTTTTCCTATGCTTTGAGCAGTATCCTGTTTCTCTTCATGATTAGCATACCAATACTTACCATGAAGGTTTTTGCGGAGGAGAGAAAGCAGAAAACGGACCAGCTGATTTTAACGGCTCCGGTTTCTGTGGGCAATGTGGTACTTGGAAAATTTTTGGCACTGGAAACAATCTTAGCCATTCCTACCCTTATAGCCTGTGTATATCCGTTGATTTTAAGTGCGTACGGAACCATCCCTTTTGCTGAGACTTATATTTCTGTTTTGGCATTTTTCTTATATGGAAGTGCCTGTATTGCGATTGGTCTTTTCGTTTCATCCGTAACAGAGAGCCAGGTGATTGCCGCAGTACTTGGTTTTGGTCTTTTGTTCCTGGGTTATATGATGTCAGGTATTTGCGGACTGATTTCTTCAACAGGAAATTGGCTTACCACGATTCTGGGCAGCTATGATTTATACATGGCATTCTATAATCTTACAAATGGAACTTTAAACCTGGAATCCATAGTATATTTTCTTTCCCTGATAGCATTTATGCTGTTTTTGACGGTACAGTCCATACAAAAAAGACGTTATAGTACCTCTGTTAAAAATTTGAGTATGGGAGCCTACAGCACCGGCATGATTGCCGTTGTTTTGGCGGTGGTAGTTGTTTTGAACATGGCAATTGCCCAGTTGCCGGAGAGTATTAAAGCAGTGGATGTCACTTCAAATAAGTTATATTCCCTGACAGACATCACAAAGAATTATTTGGATACAATAGAAGAAGATATCACAATGTATGTTTTGGTCAATGAAGACGAATGTGACACCATTGTTGCCCAGACATTGCAACGATATGAGGATTACAGCAGCCACATTACGGTGGAATATGTGGATCCGGCCGTTAACCCCAGATTTTATGCGCAATACACTACGGGAAGTATATCCATTAACAGCGTCATTGTAGTCGGCGATGAGAGAAGCACCGTGGTGGATGCATCTGATATGTATCAATATGAAATTGATTATACCACATATTCTTATGTCACAACGGGATATGACGGAGAAGGATTGCTTACCAGCGCAATCGATTATGTGCTTAGGGATGATGTTCCGAAAGTATATATTACCACCGGTCACGGAGAATATGAGATAGAAAGTACGTTTGCAAGCGCGCTTGATAAACAAAATATTGTATATGAGACAGTAAATTTATTGGATTATGAGGCTGTGCCTGAGGACGGTGCTATTTTATTTATTCAGTCGCCAACTTCTGATTTTTCCGAGGAAGATGTTCAAAAAGTAATCGACTTTATGGAAAGAGGCGGGCAGGTATTGACGGTTGTGGGCTACACAAGCGAGAGCATGACAAACTATTATTCCTTGCTGGAGTATATGGGTATAACAATCGGGGATGGATTAATTGTCGAAGGTAATAGCAACAATCATTACTACGGAAGCCAGTATATGCTGTTCCCTAATATGTACAGTAATGAATATACCAGTGGCGTATATGGCAATTATTATATTTTTGCGCCGTATGCACAAGCTTTGATGTTATCGGAGGATGATGAGACTTATACTTACGAAGAGATTTTATATACATCCGATGATGCATTTTTACGGAGCCTTGGAAATATTCAGGTAAATCTGGAAAAAGCAGAGGGAGATATAGAAGGCCCGTTCAATATTGCCGTAGCAGCCACCAAAACTTTGGAGGAAGGAACTGCATCCATGGTAGTATACGGCTGTGATATGATATTTACGGATTATATCAGTCAGCAGGTTTCCGGCTCTAACTGCCAGATGTTCATGAATACTGTGACAAGTATGGTTGGAACCCAGGAAAGTAATGTTTCTGTGCCGGTAAAAGATTATGAGTTGTCTTATATTACAATGTCCGGTACAAATGTGATTATTATCGGTGTAACAACATCCATTATTCTTCCGGTTTCCATTCTTGCAATGGGGTTTGTGGTTTGGTTTAGAAGGAGGAAGCGTTAATGAAAAGACAGAAAAAGCAGATGGTGGTTCTGCTGGTGTTGCTGGTGGCAGTGATTGGCGCTTACT
>CAYRLN010000096.1:3229-6149 GCA_964425065.1 uncultured Lachnospiraceae bacterium
GGAATTGTGAAATACAATGAGTGGAGTTCACAACGGGAAAAGGAAAAAGAAGAGGCAGCGCAAGTTTACATTACAGATTTTTCCATGGATTCCGTAGAGAAATTCAGTTATGACTACCAGGGAGTAACCTTCGCGTTTACCAAACAGGGCGAGGATTGGATTTATATTGACGATGAGACATTGGACATTGATGAAATCAGTTTGGAATCCATGATTTCTGATGCTGTACAATTGGATGCTTCGGAGAAAATCGAAAATGTGACAGACTTGTCACAATACGGTATGGAAGAACCCGCATTGACAGTAGGATTTACCGTTTCCGGAAAAGATTACACACTTTGTGTAGGTGATTATAATGATATTCTCAGTATGTATTATGCTTACCTGACAGAGGACGGTTCCACAGTATACCTGATTAGTTCCGGATTTAAAACAGGATTCAATACAACACTGGATCAATTGGTGGTTGTTGTGGAAGAAACCGAAACGGAAGCAGAGACGGAATCAGTGGTTGAATAAAAAACAAAAAAAAGAAAAAGACTATTACGGAAAGAAAGGTAATAGTCTTTTTTTATGCATACATTGATTTTACCTTTGTTTACCAATATAATTATCGTAAGAGACAATGAATGATTATGAAAAGTGATATTACGCTAAATGTCGAAAATAGTTTCTGCATCGACATAGCGCTGACTATCACATTTCACAATCCACAGGAGGCGACATGATATACACCATCACATTTAACCCGGCACTGGACTATATAGTTTCCGTAAATGATTTTAAACTCGGAATGACCAACCGTACTGATTCAGAGCAGATGTTTGCAGGCGGAAAAGGAATTAATGTCTCCTTTGTTCTGAAGAATCTGGGGTATGAAAGCACGGCACTGGGTTTTGTTGCCGGTTTTACCGGTGAAGAAATCAGAAAGCGTGTGTAAGCGCAGGGATGCAGGGCGGACTTTATTGTGTTGCCGGAGGGAATGAGCCGCATTAATGTGAAATTAAAAAATGTGGATGGGACAGAAATCAACGCTGCGGGACCGGATATCGATGGCAACAGTTTCCGGAAACTGTTGGGACAACTGGACAAACTCCAAAAAGGAGATGTGCTAATTCTTGCGGGAAGTATTCCTAAGAGCCTCCCGGGCTCCGTTTACAGTGATATCATGGGAACATTACAGGAAAAAGAAATACGGTGTGTGGTGGATGCTACCGGGGATTTGCTGGTGGAGACACTTGCTTACAAGCCTTTTTTGGTGAAACCAAACCATCATGAAATAGGTGAAATTTTCCATGTGAAATTGGACACAAGAGAAGATGTGATTCCCTATGCGAAAAAGATGCGGGAGATGGGTGCGGCAAATGTGCTGGTGTCCATGTCCGGAAAAGGTGCGGTGTTGGCGGCAGCAGATGGCAAGGTTTATGAGGCTCCTGCACCGGAAGGTAAATTAATCAATGCGGTAGGAGCCGGAGATTCCATGGTAGCAGGATTTTTGGCAGGTTATTTAGAAACAGGAAAGTATGAAAAGGCGCTTTTAATGGGCTTGGCGACAGGAAGTGCCAGTGCCTTTTCGGAAGGTTTGGCGACGAGACCGCAGGTCGAGGCGTTGCTTACAAAGATGGAGGGATAATAATGAGAATAACGGAACTGCTGAGTTGGGAGAGTATTGAACTGAGAGCCGGCCCGGCAGACAAAAAAGAAGCTTTGGATATGGCCATTGGGCTTATGGTAAAAAGCGGAAAAATCAGTGATATCGACAGTTATACAAGGCAGGTATATGCCAGAGAAGAAGAGGGAACAACCGGTATCGGGGAAGGAATTGCCATTCCCCACGGAAAGAGTGACGGTGTGCAAAGACCGGGACTTGCCGCTATGGTTATTCCGGAAGGAGTGGACTTCGATTCCCTGGATGGAAAACCTGTTCACCTGATTTTTTTGATTGCGGCACCAAACACAAAAGATAACGTACATTTAGAAGTATTGAGCAAATTGTCTGTGCTTTTGATGGATTCTGATTTTGTATGGAAACTCAGGTGTGCAAAGAACAAGGATGAGTTTTTGAACATTATCAATGTTGCAGACCAAAAGAAAAAAGCAGAAGATAAAAAGAACGCAGAGAAACAGAAGATGGAGGAAATGCCCGTAGGATCCGGAAGAAAGATTTTGGCGGTGACTTCCTGTCCAACCGGAATAGCCCATACCTACATGGCTGCAGAAGGTTTGGAAAAAGCAGCAAAGGCAGTGGGGTGTTTCATCAAGGTAGAGACAAGAGGCTCAGGCGGAGCAAAAAATGTACTGACAGAAAAAGAGATAGAAGATGCAGATTGTATTATTGTAGCGGCTGATGCGAAGGTTCCCATGGAACGGTTTGTGGGAAAGCCGGTTATCGAATGTCAGGTTTCTGACGGTATCAGTAAAGCGGATACGCTGATTGACAGAGCATTGAGTGGCGGGGTTCCTCCTTATCGGGTAGGACAACCTATGCGAATGGGCATGGAGGAGAGCAGGAAAAGGGAAGAAAATTTTGCGGAAAAAAGTTCTTCTTTCGGGCATAAAATCTACACCCATTTAATGAATGGCGTATCGCATATGTTGCCATTTGTTGTCGGTGGCGGTATCTTAATTGCATTGGCCTTTTTGATAGATTCTTTTAGTGTGGATATGGAAACGTTGTCGGCAGAACTAAGAGGAAATTTTGGTTCCATTACGCCTGCGGCAGCCATGTTAAAAAGTATCGGGGATGCAGCATTTGGTTTCATGCTTCCCATATTGGCAGGTTATATTGCATCAAGTATAGCGGACAGACCCGGACTTGCAGTGGGATTTGTAGGTGGTTTCCTTGCGGCAAATGGGAAATCCGGATTTTTGGGTGCGTTGGTGGCCGGTTTTATTGCCGGATATCTTATTCTGGCATTCC
>CAYRLN010000097.1:0-6108 GCA_964425065.1 uncultured Lachnospiraceae bacterium
CCGCTTGTCGACATACCGATTCTCTTCATATGAACTTCCTCCTTGATTACCTTGGTATAATTTCAAGAAAACACCTTACCTAGAATTTTACCTTGTTCATGACAAATTTGCAACGATTACTACTCAATCCGGCAGAAATATTTTTTGCCCGAAACTTCGTCACACGCCTCTTGCAAATCGGGTAAAGTATGATATACTTATCAAGGAAAAAGAGTTGCCCAAAAGGGTACTGATTATTCGGAGACGTATCGAAGCGGTCATAACGGGGCGCACTCGAAATGCGTTTGCCCTCCGGGGCACGAGGGTTCGAATCCCTCCGTCTCCGCTGAAACATTGAAAAGGACCTGCCACAAACGGCAAGTCCTTTTTCTTATTCTTATTCAAACAGACAAGTATCCATTTTACTAAAATCCGTCTCCACTTCTTTACCGTACAAATGCAGGTCTGCGTAATCAAGTATTTTCACCACATCCTCATCGATCACCGCATGTCCTTCTTTGTGGATTTGGAACACAATATGATCTTCCACGCCCAACTCAGTAAAGATCTCTTTTGCCTCCTTATAGGTTTCCCACATGGCAGGCGGATTCGTCCAGTCCTCGTATATGTAAGAAGAAATAATAAAGAGATATTGATCTTCGTTCGCGTACAAAGAAGCCAATAAATGTTGGTCAAACGGCATTGCGTTTACCGAAGTGAATTTACCGAAATTATCGTTAAACCAGTGTCTTTCCGCACCGGATTGTAAACTGGACAATGGTTCATTCTGTCCCAATGTATATGTCGCAGAAGCGCCAATGGAAGATAAATCATAAGTTTCTCCTTCCGAATTGTAACGGAACATCGCCATACCGCCCGCTCCCGAACAGGTAGGTACCGAAATCTTGATGCGGGAATCGTACACTCCCGCTACGGCTGTAGCCTTTCCGCATCGGGACACACCGGTTAAAATATTATTTTCCCAGTTTATATTGCACTCTTCTCCCAATCCCTGTTCCAGGGCATCTAAGATTTTGGAAGCACCCCATCCCCATGCCGCCAATGCGCCTGTCTGCTCCTGCCATGTATCTCCATAGGGATAAACATCATAAAAAGCGCCGGTACGTGTAATATCATCTGCCGCTACTGCATTATAGTCATAGACTATGACCGCATAGCCACGGCTGTTTGCATATTCCACTTGGAAAAACCATCCCATGGCAATCAAAACCGGCCATCCGCCTTCGGGCATGGGAACTTTTTCTTCGTCCGGAGTGTAGATTTGGAACGAAAAACTTCCTTGGTTGCCCCCATTCGCAATCGTTACCGTAGCATTCGTTCCGGAGTGAGTATAGGACAAAGTCTCTCCCGAGCCGTCTCTGATTACACCATACATATAATACTGGTATAGCGTTTTTATCTCTTCAGCCCTTTTCTCCCAATCCTCCTGAACATTTACCTCTGTTCCGTCAAAAAACGTAAAGGCGTCCGGATACTCTTCCTTCTGCACAAGACGGGCAGGATCCGGAAAACCGCTTCCATCATGCAGTTTACTGAACGCATCCTTCAAATTTTGTAATGCCATGTCATACTCCTCCTGTGTCGCTGTGCCGGAAGCAATCAACTCTTCCGCATATTGTAACGGTTCATCTACCACCTCAGGATTTGCATATCCTTCCATATTATAATTTCTTACCATATTCATATAGCCTTTTAATTTGCCGGCATCTACCGTCTCTTCCTTCATTTCTGCCTCATCAGCCGGCTCTGTTTCACTTTCCCAAGCAACATCGGTTACTGCCTCAGTCGTCGTTTCTCCCTCCTGCACATCTTTCGCTTCTTCCGCACCACATCCTGTGCAGCAAAGGATTGCACAAAGCATACAGAATACCCATAATCTTATCCGTTTCATTTTTCCTACACCTCCTCCTTCAATTATAAAAAAACAACCTTCACGTTTCTCGTTTCAGGTTGCTCTTTTATGTTCAATTTGTGCGCTTTTCTTGTCTTTTCATCGTTTTAAGGATATGTTTGTCCTCATCACTTACCCTATAAGATTCTATCATTTTTTGAATTGCTTTATTATAGGTAAAATCGCTCAACGTATTGTTTCCGTCCTTCAGATATTCCCAAACCCTGTCTCTCTGCTTCGCCATAGCAGTAGCAACAGCCCAGGCAACTCCCATCTCACAGTAGTATCCCCGGTTTTTCAGGCCATCCAATATCTGCAATGTCTCGTCAATATCCTCTTCCTCCAGATAATAGTTCATTAACATCACTGCCACAAAGCGTTGCTCAAACTCAGAATCCTTTTCTGCATACTCCCACAAAACCTTCTTAAACTCCGGCTTGTGCCTCTTCACTATTTTCAACGTGGCACAAAATCCGTCACACAAGGACCAATCATTTATTTTGGCCACGTATTTTCTGATATAAGGTAAAATTGTATCGTAATCTGTCTTTGCGTATCCGATTACAAACCCCTGCAGATTGACTTCCTCAAAACTGTCATCCACCGCATTATCCAAATACCGCTTCCAATCTCCCGAAGCAATCTCCTTTGCCAGTTTTCTTTGCTCCGGAATCCGCACGCCGAGCATCGGTCTTGAGCCGGGCACCAGGACTTGCGTAAAATCCCTGTACGTATCCTCTGCCAGTTGTTCCAACCGCTTCTTTATTTCTTCATTTTTCATACCCGTTTCTACTCTGCCAGAAATTCTCTTCTCACCAATCTGTAAGCAGGATTTTCTCTTTCATTGTATGTATCGCTGTGGCGGATGGCATGTATTCCCTCCGCCAAATACTTGTCACTATATTTCCGGAAGTCTGCTGCCGTAAAATTTGTTTGCAGTTTGGAAATTGTTTCTTCTGCTTCCGCCAACAAATCCAACAACACTTCGTCATCATAAGCCTTCTGTTCCGCCGTTTTGACAAACATATCAAAGAGTTGCTCCATCGGCTTATTATGGTATTTCCAAGCGGCAATATTCACCCGGCAATAAACCTCCGAGATATTTTCATACAGCGGAATATCCGCAGGTTCGGTTTTTGCGAATTCCAATTCCAGATACCGGTGTGCCATTTCCACATCATGAAGCAGATGTTCCGCACCGTATGTCGCATGGTAACACAACTTAATCACATCCTGCATTTGCATGGAGGGATGCATCTTTATTTGCTCTTCCAAATAGTTATTCATAATGTCACTCCTCTTTTATCGTTCTTCTTTTACAATATTCTGCGCCCAGACACCGTTCTTAATAAGAATAAATCCGATTACGCACTTTATGCTTTCCAAACACTGACACGCAAAGTAAAGGGGCACTATGGGAAGATTGGTAAAGCGACTGAGCACATAGGCACAAGGAATATTTACCCCCCAGACAAATACGCTGTCAAACAGGAATGTTACCAGAGTTCTTCCACCGGACCGGAGGGTAAAATATGCACAGTGGACAAAAGCATACAAAGGCATACACACGGCAACGGTGCGGATAAAACTTGTGGCCAAGGTCCGTACTTCATCCGTGGTGTTATACATGAGCGGGAACAAAGGTGCCACTGTTATCAGCAAGCCGCCCATCACAAAACAGGATGCCACGGAGAAAAAAATCAACTTTGTATCCGTCTCTTTCGCTTCCTCCATTTTGCCCGCGCCCAATAATTGACCTACTATAATAGCCACCGCACTACCCATGGCAATATAAACCACGTTGAAAAGGTTGGAGATAGTTGACGAGATATTCAGTCCCGCAACCGCATCCAAACCGCGCAGTGAATAGCACTGCATCAACACCGCCATACCGACTGACCACATGATTTCGTTGACCATCAGCGGTGTGCCCTTTAACAAAATCTTTCCCACCAAATTTCTCGGAATACGGAAACTACGATAGATACCTGCAATATAAGGTTGTTTTTCCTTATGGGTGTGCGCCCAAACAATCACAATTGCCACTTCCACATAACGGGATATTACCGTGGCGATTGCCGCACCCACCACCCCAAGCTGCGGCATGCCAAATTTACCGAAAATCAGCACGTAGTTCAAACACATATTTACAACCACCGCCACAATACCGGCTTTCATGGGAAGCACGGTCTCCCCACACTCCCTCATTGTGCTTGTGTACACTTGATTTATTCCAAAAGGAAGCAATCCCCACAGCATTTCGCCCAAATATTGCTTTGCATAATGCAGAGTTTCCTCCAATTGGACCTCATTTCCCTCCCCGTGGAGATAAAGCATAATCAATTGGTCACCGGCTGCAAAAAACAAAAAACCGGTAAGCAGCACCAAAAGTACGCTTGCAATCCACTTAAACCGGAAGGTATGTTGCACCCCTTCCTGCTTTCCGCATCCCCAGAACTGTGCACCAAAGATGCCCGCTCCGGAAACCGCTCCAAAAATACTGATGTTAAATACAAACATAAGTTGATTTACAATGGCGACACCTGACATTTGTTCCGTACCAATCCGCCCTACCATGATATTATCAAGCAGACTGACAAAATTGGTAATACCATTTTGTATCATGATGGGCACTGCAACCGACAACGCCATTTTGTAAAAACTTTTATTCCCGATAAGTTTCTTTATGTATTTCATTTCTTTCTCTGCGCACTAATCCATTCCGCGTATTTCCACTTTCCGGATTGTGGTTCTTAAAATCTGCGCATACTCCTCCATTTCTTCTCTTCCGCAGGCGGTATATCCACCGCAAATTACATTCTCATTTTCCCGGTATGCCTGCAAATAAAGAACCGGACTTCCGGAAAGCCATTTGGCAATTCTTTCAAAGTCTTCTTTCGAATGCAGTTCTTTTACCACAGTGGTTCTGAATTCATATTTGATTCCACTGTTCTTTAATATTTCCACGCTTTCAGATATGACATCTGTGTCAATTCCGTCCAGTCCTGCGACAACACCGTATCTCTCCGGCGAAGATTTGATATCCATCGCCACATAATCCAACAATTTTTCTTCCAACAACTGCGCCAGTACCTCCGGTCTGTACCCATTGGTATCCAGCTTCACAAGATAGCCCATTTCTTTGATTTGACGGATAAATTCTCCTAAGTCCTTCTGCAAAGTAGGCTCTCCACCGGTAATACACACTCCGGTGAGAATCCCTTTTCTTTTCTGCAAAAATGACAGCACTTCTTCCGTTGATATAACAGGCTGTCGTCCCGGGTCCAATACCAACCCCGCATTGTGACAAAAAGGGCAACGGAAATTGCAGCCCCCTGTAAAAACAGTGGCCGCCACATGCTCCGGATAATCCAAAAGTGTAGTTTTATTCAGTCCATGTATCTGCATTATCTCAACCTCATTTCCGCAATTATTTGACGCCTGTGTCCCGTGCGGTTATAATACTTATAGTTAACAGTATACTGATTTATCACAGACTGCGCAACACGCAAAATCGTTTCAGAAAGAGAGAATTCCCCGTGTCAACAGATGAAAAATATATGAAAGCGGCCATTCAGCAAGCAAAGAAGGCCCTGGCCTTGGGCGAAGTGCCCATTGGCTGTGTTATCGTTTACAAAGATAAAATAATCGGACGAGGATACAATCGCCGTAACACCGATAAAAACACTTTGGCCCACGCCGAAATTACCGCTATCAACAAAGCCAGCAAAAAAATAGGAGACTGGAGATTGGAAGAATGTACTCTTTACGTCACGTTAGAGCCCTGCCAGATGTGTTCCGGCGCCATTGTCCAGGCCCGCATCCCCAAGGTGGTCATGGGATGTATGAATCCCAAGGCAGGCTGCGCCGGTTCTATTTTGAATATATTAAATATGCCTGAGTTCAACCATCAGGTAGAAACTGCAAAGGGTATACTGGAAGAAGAATGCAGCAGCCTTCTGAAAACTTTTTTCAAAGATCTGCGCATCCGGAATAAACTGGAAGCCGGAAAGCCCATCTCCGATTCCGCCGACTAATTTACATACATTTTACAATCTCTTACATAGATTTTATGGTAATGACATTTTTCCTCATTTATAATTTACTTGTAACCCCAATTAAAAGGACTTTTATTGCACTACGCTTTAATAGTCTTTTTTATTGCCACTCAGGAGGAAAACATGAATATCGAATCAATATTTAGTCTCTTTGGCGGT
>CAYRLN010000098.1:0-6092 GCA_964425065.1 uncultured Lachnospiraceae bacterium
TAAATGGTCTGACGCAGAAACTGGATTACATTACCGAACTTGGATGTAACGGTATTTGGCTGATGCCCATTATGCCTTCTACGACTTACCACAAATATGATGTTATGGACTATATGAGCATTGATTATGAATACGGAACCATGGAAGATTTTGATGCTTTTATGGATGCGTGCAAGGAAAGGGATATTCATGTGCTGATTGATTTGGTCATCAACCATACCTCATCAAAGCACGACTGGTTTATCGAGGCAAGCAAATACTTAGCGGCACTGGGAGATGGTGAGCCGGATGAGGAAGAGTGCCCTTATGTGGACTATTATCATTTTTCCAGAGAAAAGCAAAGCAGCACATGGTATCAGGTTCCGGGAGCGGAAGGCTGGTATTACGAAGCTCCGTTTTGGAGCGAGATGCCGGACTTAAATCTTCAAAGTGAAGCGGTGCGCACCGAGATTGCAGCAATCACGCAGTTTTGGCTGGACAAAGGGGTGGCAGGCTTCCGTCTGGACGCTGCAAAAGAGTATGTATCCGGAAGTATCAATAAAAACGTGGAGATTCTGACTTGGTTTAATGAGACGGTAAAGAGCCAGGATCCGGATTGCTATGTTGTGGCAGAGGTGTGGGAAGATGAGGACACTTACGCGCAGTATTATGCCAGCGGAATTGACAGCTGCTTTAATTTCCAATTTGCAAACCAATCCGGTACGATTTCCAGTGTTTTGAACAAAAAAGGCTCTGCGAATGCGTTTAGTTACGGCACCGCGATTTCCAAACTTGCAGGACTTTATTCGAAATACAGTGACGGGTGGATTGACGCTCCTTTTTATACCAACCATGATATGGGTAGAAGTGCAGGATACTATGCAGGAGAAGGCAGCGAGGAAAAAACAAAAATGGCCCAGGCCATGAATCTGCTCATGGAAGGCAATGTGTTCCTTTATTACGGTGAGGAATTGGGAATGAAGGGCGCCGGAAAAGATGAAAATAAGCGTGCCGCCATGTACTGGTCTGAAGAAAAACTGGCAGAGGGTATGTGCCGTGGCCCTAAGGATATGGACAGCGTGACCATGAAGTTTCCCAGCCTGGAAGTGCAGCAGACGGATGAAAAGTCCATCTACCATTATGTAAAAGATGTAATTGCGGTGAGAAATGCATTTCCCGCTATTGCAAGGGGAACAGTGGAATTTATAGAGAGTGCATCCGATGAAGATATCTGCGTGCTGAAAAAAACATACGGGGATGAAGTGGTAGTACTGGTCTACAACACAGCCGGGGAGGCAAGGGTGCTTAGCGGAGATGCGGTGGAAATTGAGGGAGAGAATCTTTCCAAATTAAAACCGGCAGCAACTCTTTATA
This sequence comes from uncultured Lachnospiraceae bacterium, assembly GCA_964425065.1. GTDB lineage: Bacteria > Bacillota > Clostridia > Lachnospirales > Lachnospiraceae > Acetatifactor. The sequence goes on from CAYRLN010000098.1 coordinate 1,354, forward strand.
CGGGAGAAGAAGAGTATAAAAAATCCGGAAGCGAAATTACACTTCCGGCGTACAGCGTACTGGTTTATACAAATAAGGAATAAAGAAGAGGGCTGTTCAAATAATTTGAATAGCCCCTTACAACAATCAAGAGCCTCGCAAATTTGCGAGGCTCTCGATTGTGTAAAAGGGGAATTTTTGCTATATAGCACCCTTAACTCTCGTTAAGGTATTTTTAGTATATAACATTTTTCGTCATTTGTCTACATCAAAATATAATTTTTTTCATTTTCTAATTCTTCGGGAACGGGGTGACCGGAGTTTCTTACCTTTTGGATTAACATTTCCATATGGTGGACCCGTCGTTTCAACTGGATGTCATAGCGGTCAGACAGCTCCTTGTAAATCGGGTTGCCGGAGAGCGTTTGTCTTGTCCGGGTGTTGAAAGGACAGTAGGTAAAGAGAATCTGTCTTGCCACCTTGTTCAGTCTGGGGGAGCCGTTTCCTTCGTGCAATATCCAGATCAAGTAATCCATGACAAACATTTCCTTGAAGTTGTTTCTTGCCTTCTGCAGACTGTTCTTGATTTTTTCTTTCGCATCCGCGGATAAATCGTGGTTTTTGCGATAGAATTGAACATAGTCGAAATACTCACTGGTAAGGGAACGCTCGCTGACATCATTCCAACGGGCACCCTGCATACGCTTACACATTTCCCAGCGGTATTCGCCGGTAAGGCGGACCAGAATATGATTTAAATCTTCCAATTGGAAAATGGAAAGCATCATACGGGCAGGTGTGGTACGTTTCTTTCCCTCGATTTCCTGCCACATAACCCCGCGGGTACCAATATTGGGCATCAGGATAAAGTCAGGGGTGCATTCCACATGGATAAATTCCTTGGGAACACCGATTTTTTCGTTGTTGTAAAGGGTTTCTCTGTAAAAGGCAGAGAAATCAAGGCTACGGATATGGTCGATAGCCTCCAAAATGGAATGGGGAGTGACAAAACAGGATTTCAGGGATTTCATTACCTGATGGTCTGCAAAAACAGGGCAATAGGTTGAAATACGTCCAAAGGTCACCTTGTTTACGGTAGGGAACATGTTTTTCAGTTCGTACATAACTTTTTTGTCACGGTCTTCCAAAAGTTGCTTTGCCTGTAATTCGGTAATCTTCTTGGTTGCTTTCAGGGAAAGAACGTGATCGGTGTAATCTTCATCATACTGGTTACGGCTGGGTTCTTTTTCACCGCGATAGATTGCCCTGAGCCAATGATAAAGAGTGTATACGCCGGGGCGCAGGTTTTCTTCCATAGAGTCAGCCAAAGTGTAGAGGGCCGCAAGGTTTTGGGAGCCTGCAAGTTCCTCGTCCACATAACCGAAGTACAGGAACATTCTTACGGGAACGGGTAATTCACTGCCGGAAAGGCTCTTCAGGAAAACGGCCTCATAAAGCGTGTAAAAGGTTTCCGTAATTTTCTTCCTAAGAGCAGCAACAGGACCGTCCGTGGAGGCGTAGTCCGTTAATTCTTTATAGGCAGAGATGTTCTCTTTAAAAGCGATTGCCGTATCCCGGTCAATTTCCGAATAATTTAAGATGGTATCCAAAGAGCCTACCAAATGACTCATAAAAGTAACGGAGGAATCGGAAACATCCGTATCACCTTTGGATGAAGCGGTGACAACGGGACCCAGGGATTCCACTTTTGCGTTAAATTCATTTATGCACTTGGCAGCGTATTCCGCATTGGGGTAGGATGCAAAATCCGAAATCATGCGATTGATTTTTTCGTAAAGCATGGCACGGTCCGGGTGTTCAGGATTCATTTTGAAGTACAGAGAGGTGTAAAGGGAAAACAAATCTTCACCGCTCTCATTCAAATAAACCTGATAATAGGCGCCTTTGTATTCTTCAAGTTCCCGGCAGGCGGAGGCACAGGTCAGCGCATCCAGAGCAGTTTTTCCCACAAGTCCCACCGCAACGGAGGGCGTCTGGGAAATCTTGGATACGATACCACCGGCTAAGAACTGGTAAATGCCGTTATAATAGGAGATGAGCCAGCTTTCAATGGGACGTTCATCGTCCAACGGTTCCAAATCCTCCAGTGCGGAAAGTTTTCTCGGAGCAATCATATGTTGATTGCAGAGAGTTTCGTAGGAGGCATAGTCTTCCTTGCAGGAACGATAGAAGGTTCCGGATGTGAAAACCATGGAATTGTATTTTTTAAGAAGAAAGTTAATCTGCTTAAAAACGGACAAACTGAATAAACCGGCAAGATCGTGGTTGGACTGGAAAAGATCTTCCAAGGTATCAAATCCGGAGTAAGAACAGTCGGTCACAATGGTGTCTTCCAGTGCCGTGTACTGAAAGAGGTGAACGTCGGAAGCAATTTCGCAAATGCCGATCACATCACCTTTGGCCAAGGTATAGCAACCACCGGGAAAAGACACTTGAACGGAGCCTCTCAAAATGAGATACAAATGTGAGAGCGACTGGCCCTCATTAACAATAATCTGATTTTTCTGATACTGTATGGATGCCATGGAACCCCTCCTTTTTTCATCCTTTTTCTATTATACCTTCCAAAACGTGCGAATACAACCTAAACCTTGGGAAAAAGTGCCATCTATCCACAAATTTTTCTGTACTTTTCAGATTTTTATGGTACAATAAAAATACATTAGTGTCATTTTTGGAGGTGCTATAGTGGAACAGGATTTGGAATACAGACAGCGAGTAGTTGGTGAATATAGGGCAAAAGTGGAGCCGCTTCTGAAATATCTGCCATGGCTTGAGCAGAAGGGGAATAGTAAAATAGTGAGTATGTATTCCGGAGAAGGAATCGGCGAACATTCCATGTCCATTCCTGTGTATGACGGCACTTTGATGAATTTTATTAAAGAGGCACAAAAGACAGGCTTGCTGGATAGAAACTACGTTTATGTATACTCCAGAAACAGAATCCGTACGGTGGAAGACGAGAAACGCGTCATTGAGCGGGCGGAACTTAAAAATTTTGAGGTGCTTACCGGTATTTTGTCCAAATACGTGCTGGGTGGCATGACAAAATCCGCACTTTGGTCACAGGGCGTGGAGGAAGGCATTTTTCTGGCATTGGTACAGAAAATGAAGTACATTATAGAATATTGGGATAAGCCGTTTGCATAGGAGTATAGAGATGGGTGAGAAATCGATACAAAAAAGAAAATATATCTTAGAGACTGCCAGAAAAGTCTTTATGGAAAAAGGTTATAAAAACGTGACCATGAAAGACATTGTGGAGGCCTGTGAAATCAGCCGGGGCGGTTTGTATCTCTATTTTGCCAGCACTGCGGAAATCTTTTTGGAAGTACTGAAAATGGAAAGCCAGGAAGTGGATGATGTATTTTCCGATAATATTACGGAGGATGCTACCGCTGCGGATATTCTGATGTTGTTTTTGAAGGAGCAGAAGAAAGAATTGCTCAGGAAAAAGGGAAATCTTACGGTTGCGACTTATGAGTTTTTCTTTTCCGGAGATGCACCTAAAAAAGATAATATTTTGAAGAAACAGTTTGATTCGGCGGTAATCATTCTTGAAAAATTGTTGGAGGCCGGTGTAGAAAACGGTGAATTTATCTGTGAGGATTGCAGGGCTACGGCAAGAAATATCATGTTTGTGCTGGAAGGGCTGAAAATATCGGCACAGACGGTGGGGATAACCCAGGAAACAGTGGATGAAGAGTTGATGTATATTCTTCAGGGACTGGTAGCGGAAGAATAGGAAAGGGAAATTGAATATAGTAACGTGAAAGTGTAAAACTTCGAAGCTTGTTTGCTTCGAAGTTTTTTTAACGGTTGCTTTCAAGGAACCGTTTGTGCACAGATTGCATGATTGTTTTGTAAAAAATATGCAAATTTTATAACATTGCCACATTGCAACAAAGCAAAACCTTTGTTACAATAGGATAGTGTCGGCGTCCTATGGGCGCCGGTGAAAAACAAAGGTCAAAGAGTAGACTATTGGAGGAAATCATGGGAAACGTTAGACGTATCTATGTAGAAAAGAAAGAACCCTTCGCAGTAAAGGCAAAGGAACTGCACGAAGAACTGAAGAACTATTTAGGCATCAGTGGTGTTACAAAGGTGAGAGAATTTATCCGTTATGATGTGGAAAATATTTCTGACGCTGTGTTCGAGAGAGCATGTAAGACTGTGTTTTCTGAGCCCCCTGTAGATGATTTGTATCTGGAGACATTACCTGTATCAGACGGCAAAGTATTCAGCGTAGAATTTTTGCCCGGTCAGTTTGACCAGAGAGCAGACTCTGCAGTGCAGTGTGTGAAGTTTCTGAAAGAGGACGAAGAGCCGATTATCAAAACAGCTGTGACTTATGTTCTGGAGGGTCAGGTTTCTGATGATGAATTCGCTAAAATAAAAGCATATTGCATTAACCCTGTTGATTCCCGCGAAACCGAGTTGGTAAAACCGGAAACACTGGTAACCGTATTTGATGATCCCGCAGATGTTGTTGTATTTGACGGATTTAAGGATATGCCTGAAAACGAATTGAGAAGTTTGTACGACTCTCTCGGTCTGGCCATGACTTTTAAGGATTTCCTTCATATCCAGAATTATTTTAATTCGGAAGAGCACAGAAATCCCACTATGACAGAAATCAGGGTGCTTGACACATATTGGTCTGACCACTGCCGTCATACAACCTTCTCCACGGAACTTACCGATGTAGAGTTTGGGGAGGGTTATTATCGCACCCC